>CAILWD010000022.1 GCA_903837815.1 uncultured Chloroflexota bacterium
CGATGTCATGGAAAGCCTCTTGCAGGCAAATCCCGATGTCAAGGGCGTTATCTGCGGTAACGACACCATGGCTCTCGGCGCCCAGGCTGCCCTCGACGCGGCTGGCATGAGCGATGTCTTCGTCGTCGGCTTCGACGGCTCTGACGATGTCAATGCCTCCATCCTCGCTGGCAATATCGACGCCGGCGCCCTCCAGCCCGTTGCCGAAATGGCGATTCAGGCTGCCATCCAGGCGGATGCCTACATCAAGACCGGCGAAACCGGCAAGCCCGAAAAGCAGTCCATCGACATGGTTCTGCTCACCGCTGAAAATGCCTGCCAGTACACCGGCTTTGCCCCCAACGGCAAGACCTCCTGCCCGTAGCATTAAATCGTTTGACCTCGTTACAGTACGAACGTAACGGAAGGAGGTGGCGGGCTGACACCTGCCACCTCCAAAAAGGGGACACCGGACACATGGAACAGGGTTCGCTGCCAATGCCATGCAAAAGTACGGTGTCCCTGATATTATAAGTCTTTCATATTCCTGGACAAGAAGGTGATATCTCATGCACGTAATTGTCGTTGGTAGCCTAAATATGGATTTGGTGGTGCGGATACCGCAAATTCCGCGACCAGGAGAAACCCTTCTGGGCGGCGTGTTCAAGACTTTCCCCGGCGGAAAAGGCGCCAATCAGGCGGTTGCTGCGGCGCGGCTGGGGGCACATGTCACGATGATTGGCTGTGTCGGCGGCGATGCCTTTGGTCGGGAAATGCGCGATACATTAATCGCCGAAGACATCGACACAACCCACATCTTGGTTCATCCTGAATCCGCCACCGGCGTGGCGTTGATTCAAGTGGACGCTGCCGGACAAAACAGCATCGCGGTGGCATCCGGGGCAAACTTTCAACTGACCAGCGCGGATGTCGAAAGCGCCATGCAAGCCATCGAAAAATTCGATGTGCTGGTCATGCCGCTGGAAACCCCGCTCGAAACAATTTACACCGCCGCAAAAATCGCATCCCAGCGCGGGGCGAAGGTACTGCTCAACCCAGCCCCCGCCCAAATGTTGAAACCAGACCTGCTCGAACTGGTGGACGTGCTTCTGCCCAACGAGCACGAAGTCGCCCTGATGACGAGACAGCCCGCCCTGCAATCTGCGGCTGACCTTCAAACTGCCGCCCAAAAATTGCTATCGCTTGGGGTGAAAAATCTGATGGTCACGATGGGCAGTCAGGGCGCAATATTGTTCGACGGAAAAACGGAATCGAATATTCCAGCCTGCCCGGTGCAGGCTGTTGACACCACCGCCGCCGGGGATTGTTTTGTCGGCGCCCTGGCTGTGGGACTTTGCGAAGGCAGGTCATTGTTAGCCGCCGCCGAATTTGCCAGCGCGGCAGCCGCAATTTCAGTCACCCGCGACGGAGCGCAGCCTTCCCTTCCCCGCCGCGAAGAAGTCATGCAGTTTATGAACGAAAGGAAATCGAAATGAAGAAGATAGGAATTATCAACGCGCCCATTTCCACAGTGATTGCCCACCTCGAACATTCCGATATGCTGACCGTCGCTGACGCCGGGCTGCCCGTCCCGTCCACCACCCAGCGCATCGATTTGGCGCTCAAGCCCGGCGTCCCCGGTTTTTTGGAGACTCTCGAAGTAGTGCTGACCGAGATGTTCGTCGAGAAAGCCTACGTGTCCGAAGACATCCTGACCAAGAGCCCGCACATTTACGAAGGTATGAAAAAATTGCTGGGCGACGTGCCCATCGAAACCATGCCGCACCTCGAATTCAAGAAATTGACCGGCTCGACCAAAGCCATCATCCGCAGCGCTGAATTTACGCCCTTTGCCAATGTCATCCTTGTGGCTGGAGCCTGGGGCTTCAAACTATAAATTTATCAAGGAGCAAAAATATGAAAACCACTTTGGGAGTCATCTTCGGCAACCGCGACTTCTTCCCCGACCATCTCGTCAGCGAGGCGCGAAAGGATATTCTGGCGCTGTTTCAAGAAATGAACATCGACGGCGTGATGCTTGGCGAGAACGAAACCAAGCTCGGCTCCGTCGAAACCTATGCCCATTCCAAAGCCTGCGCCGATCTGTTCAAAGCCAACCGTGACCGTATCGAAGGCGTGCTGGTTGTCCTGCCCAACTTTGGCGACGAAAAGGGCGTGGCAGACACAATGAAACTTTCCGGGCTGAACGTGCCAATTTTGGTGCAAGCCTATCCCGATGACCTCTCCGCGTTCAACGTCGAGCGCCGCCGCGATTCTTTCTGCGGCAAAGTTTCGGTCTGTAACAACCTGCGACAGTACGGCTATCAGTTCTCACTCACCAGCCTGCACACCAGCCGCCCTACTTCTGAATCCTTCAAAAAGGATTTGCAGAAATTCCTGAGCGTCTGCCGCGTGGTCAAAGGACTGCGCTCCGCCCGCTTGGGAGCCATCGGCGCCCGCCCCGGTTCTTTCCAGACAGTCCGCTACAGCGAGAAGATTTTGCAAGCCTCCGGCATCACCGTCGCCACAGTGGACTTGTCCGAAATCCTCGGCGACTCTGCCCGCCTGAGCGACGACGCGCCAAAAGTCAAAGCCAAGCTGGAGGAAATCAACGCCTATGCCAAACACGACAGCGTCCCCTCCCCCGCCATCGTCCGCATGGCTAAACTGGGCGTGGTCATTTCCGACTGGATGGAAGCCAACGATTTACAGGCGACAGCGCTTCAATGCTGGACTTCGATGCAGAAAAATTACGGTATCAACGCCTGCACGCTGATGAGCATGATGAGCAACCAACTCATGCCCTCCGCCTGTGAGACGGACATCACCGGCGTGATTTCGATGTACGCTTTGCAACTGGCGTCCAACTTCCCCGGCGCTCTCGTGGATTGGAACAACAACTACGCCGATGACCCCGACCGCTGTGTGCTGTTCCACTGCGGCAACTGGGCGAAATCCTTTGTGCCCGACATCGAAATCAAGACCGCCCCAATTTTGGGAACCACCCTCGGCGAAGAAAACACCTACGGCGCAATGGCTGGACGCGCCGCCGCCGGAGCCATGACCTACGCCCGAGTCAGCACCGACGACACGAGCGGCATTGTCCGCGCCTACACCGGCGAAGGCGAACTCACCAACGACCCGCTCGACACCTTCGGTCATCGCGCTGTGGTTTACACGCCCAACCTGCAAAAACTGCTTGCCTACCTGTGCAAGAACGGCTTTGAGCATCATGTCGCCATGACGATGGGCAATGTATCCGACGCCCTCGACGAAGCCTTCACCAACTACATGGGCTGGGAGAATTACAAGCACGCGTAAATCTTATAGTTGCGCTTTGCATGTCAGTTGAACCTTGCAATTTGGAATGTATTTTGCGTTTCGAAAGAGCAGGTCAAGCATGTTTTTTATCGCCTGAACTTATGCGTTTGGCGCAAGCAGACTCGCCACAATATCCAGCACGGTTTTGGAGCCGACCGGCTTGGTAAGAAAACCCTGAATTCCGATCTCCTCTGCGCGGACACGTTCGTCATCATCCCCGCTACCCGTGAGGATGATGACCGGCAGTCGCTCATATTCCATCCTTGCGCGAATGTGCTTCAATAAGGTAATCCCATCCATGACGGGCATGGAAACATCGAGGATCGCCAGTTGAAAATGCGTGGTACCGATCAACTCCAACGCGGATTTCCCATCCCCAACGGCAATGGGATCATAGCCGGCTTTGTTGAGGGTATAGGAGAGAATGCGTTGATTGTTGGGTTCGTCGTCTACAATTAAAATACGGGCCTTGTTCATCATTAATATCCTTTGGAAATGATTACCGACCTTTCAATGAAGGTGAATACCTGGTCATCGATCAGGCCGAAGGGGCGGGCGCTTCAAGGCGTCGGGTATGCCTTTCAGGCTAATAGCGGCGATCCTGCAACTTATTCGGCGGAAATAATCTCAAGAGACATCGTGATCTCTTTCTTTTCGGTTCGGTTACTTCAACTTCTTATTTAATGTCCAAACATTCCTGCCTTGCACCATCTCATAACGGACTTCATCCATAAGCAAGCGGATGATCGCCATGCCGTATCCGCCTTCGGCAAGTTCTTCCGGCATTGGCATGTGGATATCGTTCAAGTCTACTTCGGCGGGAATGCCCGCGTCTTCAGTTTGGATGGCGACCCGCTCACGATCACAGGCCAGGCGGACATCGATCTGCCCACCGGGCCTGCCCTCGTAGGCATGATCCACAAGATTGGCCAGCAATTCCTGCAAAGCCAGTTCACACAGGCCGGCGGTTTCTTCCGGGATATTCGCCTGCGCAAGCAAAGCCCGCAGCCGTTCACATGGCAGACGAATATTCTCATAATCCGCCTGAATGGTCAGGTTTTCGATGAACATGGCTTTCTTCTCATCTGGCTTTAGAAATTTAACCACGACAATGGTGCGATCGTCATCCTGCGGGTATGTTCCACAAAAGGAGTTCAAGTCTGCCAGCAGGGCTTCGGCAATCTGCCTGGCAGAGAGTCCGCGTGAAGCGGAGAGCGCCGCCTTCATGCGTTCGTATCCGTACATCTCACCCGCAGGGTTGGATGACTCGGGAAACCCATCAGATGCGGCGATGAAAATATCTCCGGTTGAAAGGCTCAGGCTTTGAGTGGAATACTCCATCGCGTCGAGAATGCCAACGGGGATGTCCTGCGCTTCGAGCAGAGCAGGCTCAGCGTGGGCAGGTATAAAATAAACCGGGCTTTGCCCAGCGTTACTAAAATGCAGTTGGCAGGAGGAACAATCAACCAGCCCCAGCATCACGGTGGTAAACATGCCTACGTTGGAAAAATCCGCTGCCATGTCATGGTTGAGTCGGTTCAAGACCTGGTGCGGATGGGTGAACGGCATATTCCGTGACGCCGATTTGATAATGGTGTGCGCCATACTCATCAGCAGCGCGGCTGGCATGCCCTTGCCCGTCACATCGCCTAGCGCAAAAATGAGTGTATCATCCGAACGGTTGATGACATCGAAGAAATCGCCGCCAACCTCAGACGCAGGAATGGAAGTAGCGTACACATCCAGTCCTTTTACCCGCGGGATGGCTTGCGGCAAAATGGCAGTCTGCACCCGACGGGCAATATCCATTTCGGTTTCGAGACGGACACGCTCCACAGCTTCTTTGTGCAACAGCGCATTCTCCACCTGTGCCCCTATATGATCTGCAATGGCCTGAGCCAGTTTAATATCGGGCGTGGTGAAGTTGCCCGTTTTGTTGAATAACCCGACTGCTGCGGAAATTTCATCGCGCACGGGTAGGGCGATCATCATCACATTCCGCAGGCTGAAAGGCAGGGTTTCCGAGTCTTTGAAAATATGACGATGAGGGTCACGCTGGTAAAGAGTGGCCGCCGCCTCAATATGGGCGGGATGCAACGGGGTATCTGAAACCTGGTGAATGATGGGCTTTTTACCTTTTTCCCTCAATATCACAAAGCCGCCGTCCACGCCCATGAGGTGTTTGGATTCTTTGATGAGCAGGTCCAACAGGGTGGGCATATCCAGTGTGCGGCGGGTGGCTTGGGTCAGCTCATAAAACGCCACCAATCTATCCTGTGTTTCCACCAATGCTGCTGTGAGGCTTTCCAGATCCGCATCGGAGAAGATCAGGCTGACGAATACCTCCAGCATGGATTCCGCAGCGGGAATCCAACGGACATCATCAAGTCCGTACACGCGCAGAGTCAACCCCGAAGTTTGGGAATCCACCGAAAGCAGCTTGCCTTTGCCTGGCGCAGAATCCGGGCAGCGAATCAAGATTTCATCTGCCTTGACCAGTTGCACGCAATTCGCGCCAATGTGAATCCAGCCTGCCGCCATAGATTTAAAACTCTCGTAATGCTTGTTGGAAATTTCAGGAAGCACTAGAATCCTTTTTCTGAAGCGGAAAAATATCGAAGGCTTATCCAATCACACTTATTCAAATATAACACGTAGTGGCGGCAAAATGCAGGACAGCGCCATAAAACACCGCGCAACCATATTTGATTAACTTCCAGAAAGGCTAAAGAGCCACTGTTCACCGAATAGGAGGTGGTTGAGTCAAATCCCGGGGTTGATTTAATTTTCCAGAATTGCCAAAACTTCGCCTGCAAGTCGCTCTGAAAAAGTCAATGTTAAAAAAACCATGCAAACGCTGCTGGTATCTTTGGCGCTTGCATGGATTCTATTTATGCCGCTTTTTCAGGTACGAGTTCAGATTTTCTTTCGCTTAACATAAACGCGACAGCAAGCCCTGCGCCAACGACAAAAGTGGAAAAAATAAATGTGGTTGTATAGCTCCCCACCAGGGATTTTAGAAAAATACCCGATAGAGCGGCGAGACCATACGCTTGATAGACAACGCCGTAATTAGAGGCATAGCGATAGGAGCCAAATTCCTGATTTGTGAAAGTTGGGAACAAAGCCAGGAAACCGCCATAACCGACAGCGACGCCAACAACGCCAAGGTAGAAGAACGGTTTAATTTGAGCCAAAAAACTCAGGAATAATAAAGAGATAATGGTGATTGCGAATATCCCTTTTAGCACATTCAGCACGCCATACTTATCAGACAACGCGCCGGAGACAAGCCTGCTGCCGGCGTTGGAAACAGCCAGAATGGATATGACCGAGGTCGCGGCAACAGCCTCAAGCCCTGCCACCTCAATCCCGATATTCTTGGCTGCGCCGAGAACAAGCAAGCCAGGTATAACTGCAAGCCAGTACATGACCCAAATCAGCTTGAACTTTTTGGTCTTAACCATCTCCGCAGTCGTGTAATCCCCTTCACCCTTTTCGCCGGCTTGCTTTACAAAGCCAACAGGATTATTTGTCAGCAGGGCGCCAGCCAAGATCAGGCTCATAGAAATCATCCCCAGATACAAGAAGGCGCCGGACACATCTGTAATCGTCAAAAAGTTTGAGATAACCCGTTGAAAGATGATGCTGCCGCCGCCAAACACGCCCACCGACAATCCTGTAATCATGCCGCGGTTTTTGGGGAACCACTTGATTAATGTTGATAATGGGCAGACATACACAAATCCAACCCCCGCCCCAGACAACACCCCGTAGGTTAAATATAACAGCGCCGGAGAGGTAACGAACGAGGATAAAATCAAACCACTGCCGTATAACAAGCCGCCGATAACCAACGCAATCCTCGGACCTTTTCTATCCACCAACCAGCCCGAAAACAATGTGCTGAACGCAAAGACAAATTGGGCTAGCGCATAAGGAACCAAAATTTCATTAGACCCCCATCCCCTTTCCACTTCAAGCGCCCTCCCAAATATGCTCCATGCGTATAAACCTGCAATCGTAACTTGCGCAAGCAAAGCGCCAATCAACACTACGTACTTATTTTTTATTGTCCACATACCATCTCCTCAAAAGTGATGAATTAACCGCAATTTAGCCTCGGATACTATCATAGATTGCCGCAAATTTCACGGATTTGCGCTTAACGAAAAAGTTGAACGGTAATACTTATAGTAAAATCATCCTATGGAAATTCAAATCGCGGTCGCAAAGGTCAACAAATACGCGGTCTCCGAAAGCGGGGACACGCTTGAAGTAGTGGAACGCCCCACCGGCGGCGTCTCTGTTGTGCTGGCAGACGGTCAGACCAGCGGACGCGGCGCGAAAGCCGTCTCGATGATGGTGGTGCGCAAGGTGATCGGGCTGATCGCGGAAGGCGTCCGCGACGGCGCTGCCGCCCGAGCCGCTTCCGACGCCCTGTTCGCCGACAAGTCTGGCAAAGTCACCTGTACGCTTAATATCGCCTCGGTGGATTTGCACAGCAAGACCATTGTGCTTACGCGCAACAACCCAGCGCCCATGTTCATCTGCTGCGGCGAACAGATCGACTCGCATCATGAGGATAGCATTTCGCTCGGCACGTCGCGCAATGTGCGCCCCATCATCACCGAACTGGAAATCCAAACAGGGCTGACCATTGTGGTCTTCACCGATGGCGTCAGCCATGCGGGCGAACGGCGCGGACAGCCCATGGACATCGGCGAAACGATCCGCTCGATCATCGAAGACCAGGACCCATCTCCCCAGCAACTGGCAGATACCCTCCTCGCACACGCCATCAGCCTCGACGACAACCGTCCTGCAGACGACATCAGCGTGCTTGTGCTGAAGGTTTCCCCACGCACAGGCGACGATGTCAGGCGCATGAGTGTCAGGCTTCCCATCAATGGTTAGAAAACGCATCCTTACAGATTCGCAGAGACATCGCTGGCGGCATTTCCAGGCGTCCATTCGCGATACCGCCATTTTGCTGGGGGAATTCCGCACCCCCCTGCTCTGGTTCTCGGTTGCGATCATCGGCGGCGGCATTCTTTACGACCTTTTCTCCAATCTGTTCAATGAACCTGTTAACAGTCTGGTCGAGTCCATTTATACCGTCCTGACCCTCACATTTTTGCAGCCCCCAAACCGTGATTTTCCAAACCATATCATTTTGCAGTTATTTCACTTCTTGATGCCCGTTATCGGCATCGTCGTGCTCGCGCAGGGATTGGCAGACTTCGGCAGCCTGCTTTTCAATCGCCGCTCGCGCAGTAAGGAATGGGAAATGGCAGTAGCCTCCACATTTAACAAACATATCATCCTCGTCGGGCTGGGACATCTCGGCTATCGCATCGCGCTCAAACTGCACGAAATGGGCGAACAGATCGTGGTGCTCGAATTCAACGCCGACACCGACACCATCAGCGTGGCGCGCAATCTCGGCATTCCCGTCATCCAAGACGACGCCACCCGCCCCATCGCGTTGGAAGGCGCAAACGTCAAGGACGCCCGCACCATCATCCTCGCCAGCCAGAACGACGCCATGAACTTGCAGATCGCGCTCAAGGCGCGCAGCATCAACCCGAAGATCAACGTGGTGGTCAGAATATTCGATGACGATTTTGCCCATGCCCTGCAGGACCAATTCGGATTCATTGCCCTCAGCGCCACCGAAATGGCGGCTCCCGTGTTCGCCGCCGCCGCCGCAGGCGTGGATGTCACCAATCCCATCTCCATCGAAGGCCAACTGCTCAGCCTCGCGCGTCTGGTTGTATCGGACAATGCGCCCTTCGCGGAAAAAACCATCGGCTACGTCGAAGACAACTATCATCTCAACATCGTGTTGATCCGCCGCGACCATCACTCCGAAATGCACCCCACTGACAGCGCCATCATCCACGCGGGCGATACCATTGCCGTTCTCGGCGGGACAGAGGAACTGAGCCGCCTCTTGCACGAAAATGAATGACCCCGACCCAAGACCCCTGATTGGCGTCGTCGGTCCCTGCGGTTCGGGAAAATCCACACTGATCGCAGGGTTGGAAAAACACGGCTATCGCTGCCGTCACATCGCGCAGGAACATTCCTACGTCAAAACCATGTGGCAGGTCATCACCAAACCCGACATCCTCATCTTTCTGGAATGTTCCTTCGGGAACTCCACTGCCCGCCGCAAACTCAACTGGATTCCCAAAGACCATGAAGAACAGTTGCGCAGACTCTCGCATTCCTTCCAAAACGCCAATATCGTCATAGATACCAACCACCTGACCACCAGGGAAGTTCTTGAGCAGGCTTTAGCGCAGTTGAAAAAATTAGAGAAATAAAGAACGCCAGCAAATTTCCCTCAAATTATCCAATGGGAGTATAATACTTTCCGCGCCAGCCAAAGGCTGGCATTTTTGTGCATGGAGATATTGACGCATGATTCGCAACCTCACCAACCGTATCATTATCATTGTGTTGATCGTTATCTTTGCGCTGTGGATCGACTTCAGCCAGAAGATCAACGTCATCAACCCCTTGAACGACGGCACCCTTTTTACCCATGACCTCACCCCCCGCCTCGGATTAGACCTCCAGGGCGGCTTGCAGGTCCTCCTCGAAGCAGATGTCGCTGAAGGCACGCAAATCGACGCCGCCCAAATGGACATCGCGCGCGAGATCGTTCAACAGCGCACCGACGCCCTCGGTGTGAATGAAAACAACATCCAGGTCGCAGGCGAAACCCGCATCGTCGGCGAATTCCCCGGCCTTGAAGATACCGAGTCTGTGCTGGCAACCATCCAACAGACAGGCTTGCTGGAATTTGTAGATACAGGAACCACCCCCTTCGAAGAGGGCGCGATCATCCAAACCGACTACAACGCCGCCGAAACCGCCGATGGACAAACGGTTTATCACACCATCATGACCGGGGCAGATTTGGAATCCGTCGCCGTTTCGCAAGACGCGACAGGGATAAAATATCTCATCAACTTTACCCTGACCTCCAACGGCGCCGACATCTTTGCCGCGCACACCGCCGCCAACACCGGCAAATACCTGACCATCGTTTTGGACAAGCAGGTCATCTCCTCGCCGGTCATCAACGAAGCCATCCCCGGCGGACAAGGCTCCATCAGCGGCAACTTCACCTCTGAGTCTGCAAATGCCTTTGCCATCCAGTTGCGCTACGGCTCCCTGCCCATCCCACTCAAGATCGTGGAAACCCGCATCATCGGCCCCACCCTCGGCGCAGATTCGCTCAACAAGAGTCTCATCGCAGGCTTGATCGGAATGTTGATCGTGGCGCTGTTCATGATGATCTACTATCGCCTGCCCGGTGTTGTGGCTGTCGTCTCGATTTTGGTCTACGCCTCGGTTGCCTTCGCCGTGTTCAAGTGGTTCCACTTCACCCTCACCCTGCCCGGCATCGCGGGCTTCCTGCTCAGCACAGGCGCAGCGCTCGATGCAAACATCCTCATCTTCGAACGTCTAAAAGAGGAACTCCGCAGCGGGAGGAACCTGGCCCAAGCCATCGATCAAGGCTGGACCCGCGCCTGGTCTTCCATCCGCGACTCAAACCTCTCAACCATCATCACCTCGGTCATCCTCTTCTGGTTCGGTTCCACCTTTGGCGCCACCATTGTCAAGGGCTTCTCGGTCACGCTGGCGCTGGGCGTGCTGATTTCGCTCTTCACCGCAATCTACGTCACCCGCACCCTGCTGGTGGTATCCCTCAAGTCGTTCAAGGTTGACGACAATCTCGAACGCTGGTTCGGTATCTAAACGGATCAAGGATATTCTCATGATTGACATTCTCAGTAAACGCTATTTGTACTTTGCCGTCTCCCTGCTGGTCATTGTGCCGGGTCTGATTTTGCTGGCAACCGGCGGACTGCCGCTCTCGATTGACTTCACCGGCGGAAGCCTGCTCGAAATCCAATTCGAGGCTGGAAAAACTCCCGCCACAGCCGAACTCGTGAACCTGTACGAAGACGCCGGCATCGACGACGCCCAAATCACCACCACCGAAACGGGCGCCCTCCAGATCCGCTCCTCCTTCCTGACCAACGAAGTCCGCGACACCATTCTAAATGCGATGAAGGAAAAGAGCGGCTCGGAAGTCACCGTAATCCGCTTCGACAGCGTTGGACCCAGCATCGGCAAGCAGGTCGCATCCCGCGCCGCGCTGGCCGTAGCAGTTGCCGCGCTGGCAGTGGTCATCTATATCACCGCCGCCTTCCGCAAAGTGCCGAATGCCTTCCGTTACGGCGTCTGCGCCATTATCGCGATGGCACATGATGTAGCGGTGGTCTTCAGCGTTGTCGGCATCGGCGCGATGTTCTTCGGCTGGCAGATCGACTCGCTCTTTCTGACCGCCCTGCTGACCGTCATCGGTTTTTCGGTGCAGGACAAAGTGGTGGTCTTCGACCGCATCCGCGAAAATTCAGGGCTGCTACGGAAACTGGAGTACGAAAAACTCGTCAACCACTCCATCGTCCAAACCTTGCAGCGCTCGATCAACACCCAGTTGATGACCGTGGAATTCCTCCTGCTGGCGCTGGCTTTGTTCGGCGGTATCACCCTGCAGGAATTTTCCGTCATCCTGCTGGTAGGCCTTTTCAGCGGGACCTACTCCTCAATCTTCGTCGCGGCTCCCATCCTCGTCTTGTGGGAAAAACGCGAATGGGCAACCTGGTTCAAGCGCAAAGAAACCAACGCATAAGAATCTGATTTCAAAAAGGGACATCGCAACGATGTCCCTTTTTGATTTGGGTGTGCGCCAAATGAGTTGAAAGATCGCCGGACAGACGGCGAACCTGGCGCATCGATCACAGACTGTGGAAAATTAGGCGTGGACAACAAAATCTAGAACGCGAAACACAAAACCAAATCGTTGACATTCGTTCCGCTGGGGCCCGTGCGCACAAGGTCATCCAACGCATTGAAAAAGACATACGCGTTGTTTTGAGACAAATAGTCTGCGGCAGACATACCCAGGCTTTTCGCCCTTCGAGCAGACTCGCCCGTAACGACGGCTCCCGCCGCGTCGGTGGGACCATCCTCGCAATCGGTTGCAAGCGAGACCAGCGCCACATCCTTAAGACCATCCAGCATTTCCACCCCGCCAATCGCAAGTTCCTGATTCCTTCCCCCTTTCCCCCTCCCTTTCAACGTGACCGTTGTCTCGCCGCCCGCCAGCAAACAAAACGGGCGATTCGCTTTTTGAAGCGACTCGCGTAATTGCGAAGCCACTTCACGCCCGACAACACTGGCTTCGCCCTGCAAATCGGCGCGAAGGATTTTGGTTTCAAACCCTTCGGTTTGAGCCTGAGATTGAGCGGCGCGCAAAGCAAGCGAATTGCTGGCGATGATTTTGTTTTGCACCCGCTCGAAGATGGGAGCATCGGGCTTTGGCGTCTCGCGCAAAGAAGAAATCACAGCGGCGGGAATCGTATCTTTTAAATCGTATTTTTCGATGATGGATAGGGCGTCGGCATTCGTCGTCGGGTCGGGAGCGGTGGGGCCCGAAGCAATGGCTTCGATAGAGTCGCTGACCACGTCCGAAAGAATCAGGCTGACGATTTGAGCGCCGTTGGCAGCGCGCGCCAGTCCCCCGCCTTTGAGATGATCCAGGTGACGGCGCAGGGTGTTGATCTCATCGATTCGCGCACCGCAAGCCAGCAAAGCCGAAGTGAGCGCCTGCAAATCTTCGAGCGGGATGCGCGGGGCGGTCATCAGCGCTGAGCCGCCGCCTGAGATAAGGCAGACCAGCAAATCGTCTGGGGTAAGTTGGGAGACAAGTTTCAATGCTTCAGTTCCCGCATTCACGCTTCCCAAGCCCGGAACGGGATGATTCCCCTCAAGCACGGCAATCCGTCTCTGGGCTGCGCTCAGGGCGGGCGCATGTTTCGTCACTACAAGCCCCTCAACCAATTCCGCCGCGTCAGCCAAAGCAGAGGTCATCGCCCAAGCCGCCTTCCCCAGCCCAAAGGCAAAGAGACGTTTCGCATTCGGCAGGGGATTCTCATGCAAATACTTCCTGACCGCCGCGCCCGCGTCTACTGCATTCATGGCAGACGCAAGAATTCGTTTCGCGGCTGGGCGGGATCGCAAGGAAAAGGCGTTGAACTGCTCGGGAGTAAACATGCGCCAAGTATAAACCTGCGCTTACATTTCTGGATAAGAAAAAATTTCTTTTCCTTTTTTATGATTCAGCCAACGGACAAATTGACCAGGTCGTGGGCCCAGCGCCTCGACCTGTACCTCCACCCGCTGACAAAGACTTTTGCCAATTCCTCCAGCATGACCATCAAGTAGACCAGATACACGGGAAGATGTAAAACGAACGCGCCGACGTACGCGGCAGGGACGCCAATCAGCCAGATGGAACAAATCTCCATCAGCAGGGCAAAGCGCGTATCGCCGCCCGCCCGCAGCGCGCCGATGAAGACGGTGAAGTTGAACATGCGAAGCCACAAAGTCGCCGCCATCACAGTCAGCAGCCAGCGGACATTGTTCACGCCGCCCGGCGAAAGTTCGTACAAGCCAACCACAATATCGCGCAAAAAGGTGACCAGCGCCCCGACACTCAGCGCAAAAAACACTCCAAGAATAATCGCCCGCCGCACAATCTCGTGCGCTTCCTCTCTTTGTCCAGCGCCAATGCGATTCCCCACCAGCACTGCGCAGGCATTTCCGAGCCCGATGAAGACGACAAACCCAAGTTCTTCGATTGTCGCATTGACGTTGATCGCCGCAATGGCGTCTGTGCCGATATGGGCATAAATGGCGTTATAGGTGGTAATACCCAGCGACCAGAACAATTCATTGGCCATTGCGGGCATGGCGGTTTTCAACACACGGATAAAGAAAGCCCTGTCGAAGCGGAAGAAAGTCAGCGGGTTGGCGGCAAGCGGAGTCCTTTGGGCGTAAACAAGAACGAGGAGCAGCGCCAGTTCCAGGGTCCAGCCGGCGGCGGTTCCGATTGCCGCGCCGCGCACGCCGAGAGCGGGAAGTCCGCCAATGCCAAAAATCAATCCGTATCCCAGAATGGTTTTGAAAACC
This sequence comes from uncultured Chloroflexota bacterium, assembly GCA_903837815.1. Taxonomy (GTDB): domain Bacteria; phylum Chloroflexota; class Anaerolineae; order Anaerolineales; family Villigracilaceae; genus Villigracilis. Next base: position 14,359 of record CAILWD010000022.1, read on the forward strand.
AGCGCAGACACCGTGGCAATGACCGTAATCCGAATTAATTGAATGCTGCGCATGACGGCAATATAAGCTGTAGCCACCGCAACAGGGATGTAGCTGAAACCAACGATGCGGAGATAACTGCTGCCGAGTTCGATCACCGCGGCATCCCTTGTGTAAAAGCCGAGCGCGGTTTCGGGCAACAGCACAGCAACAATCGAAAACAGGATCGCAACAGAAATGGAAACGATCAGGCTCATTCCCAGCACTTTGCGGATGGGTTCGATCTCATGTTTGCCCCAGTATTGAGCGGTGAAAATCGCCATACCGCTGGTTGTGCCAAAGAGGATCAGGATAAAGACAAAGAAAACCTGATTCGAGAGTCCGAGCGCGGCAATGGCGGTCTCACCCAACTGCCCCACCATGATGACGTCGATCATGTTGAGCGAAGCCGTGATGAGTTGTTGAAAGGAAATGGGAATTGCGATAACCAGCAATTCGCGCAAAAAAGCGCGGTCACGAAGGAAGGAAAGGTTCATAGGCGGGATATTGTATCAAATGCCGCTCCCCCGCATCAATTCATGTATACTCGGAAAACCATGTCGAAAATCCAAAGAATTTCCCTCTACCTCCTCATCCTGATTGCAGGCGCGGCGTGGATCATTGCCAACGCCGAGACGTCCAACGCAATCAACGCAACTGCCGCGCCGCAGGTCGGTTTTGCCGCGCCCGATTTCACCCTGAAAACAACCGACGGCGAAGAGTATGTCCTCTCCAAACTCAAAGGCAGCGCGGTACTAATCAACCTGTGGGCAACCTGGTGCCCGCCCTGTCGCGCCGAAATGCCCGCCATCGAAAAAATGTACCAGGAATACAAAGACCAGGGTTTGATCGTCCTTGCCGTCGATATGACTTATCAGGACAACCCCGCAGACGTTGTCCCATTCATTCAGGAATACGGGCTGACCTTCCCCGTCCTGCTCGACGAAACGGGCGCAGTCGGCGGGATGTATCAACTGCGTTCCCTGCCTTCTTCGTATTTCATCGATCGCTTCGGAATTATTCAGGAAGTCGTCATCGGCGGACCGATGTCCGAAGCGCTGCTCCGCACCCGCATCGAACAAATTCTCAAATAACATGCTTACACTTTTCCGAAATCTCTTCTCCCCACCCCGCCACATGATTCTGCTCCTGCTTGCCGCATGGGTCGGGTTAACCCTCGCCGAAAAACGCACCGAACGTCACGGCGTCAGCAAGGATGACCTCAACAACATCACCTACTACGGTTTGCTCGCCTTCGTCATCGGCGGGCGGCTCTCCTTCGTCCTGCAAAACATCCCCGCCTTCATCAAAAGCCCGCTTGGCATCATCTCGGTCAACCCCGATATTTTCGACCCGCTCGGCGGGATTGCAGTCGCCGTCATCACAGCCGTGATCTACGGTCAGCGGCGCGAGCTAAAGCTTTGGAATTCACTCGACGCGCTCACCCCATTCTTTGCGATTCTCTCCATCGGCATTGGGCTAAGTCACCTCGCGGCTGGAACTGCGTTTGGAAGGGAAACGGATGTCGCCTGGGGAATCGATTTGTGGAATGCGACTCGTCACCCAACCCAAATCTACGAGACGGTCGCTTCGCTGCTCATCTTCGGGTGGGTCTGGCTCCAGAAACAGAATCCGCTTTCGGGGATTCATTTCCTCACCTACGCCGCGCTCACAGCCGCATCCCAAGTTTTCATCCACGCCTTTCGCGGCGACAGCACATTGATCCTCAACGGCTTGCGGCAGGGACAAGTCATTGCGTGGATTTCGCTGGCGGTTATCTTCGCTTTCTTCGAATACCGATTGAAGGAAAACCATGAAGGATAAAGTCATCATCACCAACCTGCGCGCGCGCGGCATCCTTGGCATCCACGACTGGGAGCGGGTCACGCCGCGCGAGATCGTCATCAACGCCACCATGTTCACCGACACCTGGCCCGCCGCGCAAAGTGACGACATCGTGGACTGTGTCAACTACAGCGAGATGGCAAAGAAACTCCGCGCCCACGCGGAAAGCGCGGCGCGGATGACGGTCGAAGCGCTGGCAAACGACCTGGCTGAAATCTGTTTGCAAGAGCCGAAGGTTGTCAGAGTCATCCTGCGGGTGGACAAGCCCGGGGCAGTTCCAGAAGCCGACTCCGTTGCAGTGGAAGTCGAACGAACGAAGAACGTCGAAGGCTAAATATGCAAGGGTCCCGCGCCGCGCGAAATGTTCGCCAGAAACTCCTCGCGTGAAGCAAGGTTGGCGCGAAAGGCGCCGTGCATCGCCGAAGTGGTCATGCGGGCGTCGTGCTTTTTCACGCCGCGCATCATCGAACACAGATGCATGGCTTCCACCACAACCGCCACGCCCTGAGGCTGGAGCAGGTCGCGCAGGAAATCCGCAATCTGGCGCGTCATGCGTTCCTGCACCTGCAAACGGCGGGCGTACATATCCACGATGCGGGGAATCTTGGAAAGCCCCAGCACCTTGCCGTTGGGGATGTATGCCACATGCGCCCGCCCGATGAACGGCAGCATGTGATGTTCGCACATGCTGTAAAACTCGATGTCGCGCACAATCACCATTTCATCGTACTTCACCTCGAACAGCGCGTCGTTGACAATGGCTGTGGGGTCCATCGTATACCCTCCGAGCAATTCATGGTACATACGCGCTACACGGCGCGGCGTGAACTGCAACCCTTCCCGCCGAGGATCCTCCCCGACGGCGCTCAAGATTTGCGCCACGGCCTGCTCGATCACAGGGTCATCGATACCATCGTTCTTTTCCTTGCCATTTTCATCGTCGAATTCCATTATCTCTCCAGAAACAAAAACTGCCCGGCAGCAAAGCCGCCGGGCAGTTCGAATTTAACCGTTTATCCGAGTTCTGGCTCGATCAAGCCATAACTTCCGTTGCGGCGGCGGTACAACACGTTGATCTTGCTGGTCTCCGCATTATAAAAGATAAAGAAGTTATCGTGGCCGAGATTCCGCATCTGGGTGACGGCTTCCTCCTCGTTCATCGGATACAGCACAAACTTCTTCTTGCGCGCCACCAGCGGGGAAAGCTCGCCCGTCTCGTCGTCAATAATCGGTTCGATCACATCAGCGGCGGAGCGCCCATCGCCGCGCCCATGCTGGTGCTTGCCCTTGTATCGCTCGATCTGGCGCTGCATGTTATCGATTGCAAGGTCAAACGCCGCCAAGACTTCATCGGCGCGCTCTTCGGTGCGCAGTATAAAGCCTTTTCCAAAAACTGTAAGTTGAACCACATTGCGGTCTGTGGCGCTGCGCGCGGCTTTGTAGTGAGCCAGTTCCACACGCGCCTCTTCGATGGCAGGCAGGTAACGATCAAGATTGCCGGCCTTCTTGTTGACGTATTCTTCGATCTTTTCGGTCAAACGGATATTGCGTGTCTGGGCTTCCACTTTGTTGGACATACGTCCTCCTTTTGGGGATGAAAAAATATGGACACAAACGCTCACGCATGTTTCAAACCATGATGAGGCAATGCGCGGGCGACCGTCAACGCGTAAACTTTTTTTGCGCCCGAGGCATACAAAGCCTCCGCGCCGGATGACAGGGTGGAGCCTGTCGTCGAAACATCATCCAACACCAGGATATTCCTTCCCTTCACTTCCGCCCCAGCCTGGAACGCCCCGCGGACATTCTGCCGACGCTCCGGCTTCGACAACCCCACCTGCGAGCGCGTTTCCTTGCTACGCGCCAGGGTGTTCGGCGCAAACTGGACATTTAAAGCCATTGCAAGCGGTTTTGCGATCATACCAACCTGATTATATCCTCTTTCCTTCAACCGTTGCCGTCCCAGGGGAATCGGGATGATCATGTCCATATCCCAATTCAACTCTCTGACATAATGAGCCATGTGAGCCGCCAGGGCGTCGCCCAAGGCAACATCGCGGCGATACTTCAACCCGTGCAAAGCTTTCCGTACAGGGTCTTCAAAAACCGCCCAGGCGCGCAAGGCATGGAAACGCGGCCTGTCGGCTTTGCAAACGCCACAAACCCCGCTTACATCCTGCGGAAGGCCGCACACATCGCACACGGTCCCATTCAATATCTGCACTCGCGTTTGGCATTCCACGCACCAGCGTGAACCAGTGCTTCCACAACCGCCGCAGACGGGGGGGAATAATACGTCAAGCGCGCTCCAAAGCGAACGATACAAAGTGTATGAAAGATTGTCCAATTCCGCTCTCCCAAAAAGCGGTTGCTTTTCTTTCGTGTTTTTCGAGACCTACCCGCCCAGGAAAGGGCCAAAAGCGCCGGCAATTTGGAATGCGGCAGGCGCCATCAGAATAATCATGATGGAGGGGAAGGTTAGTATGGCCATCGGGATGATCATCTTCACAGGGGCTTTATGCGCCAGTTCCTCTGCAAATTGACGCCGCTTCATGCGCATCTGATCGGATTGAATTCGAAGGACTTTCGCCAGGCTGACGCCCAAAATCTGGCTTTGAATGACTGCCGCGACAAAGCTTGTTAGCTCAGGCAATCCAATACGATCTGCCATGTCGCGCAAAGCCTCGCGCTGAGTCTTTCCCAATTGCACTTCGCGGATGGTACGTCCAAACATAAGTGACAATTCGTTTTCCCATTTTTCGGCGACTTTCGCCATTGCGGCATCGAAGCCAAGTCCTGCCTCCACGCAGATGGTCAACAGATCGAGGGCGTCGGGTAACGCCTTGCGAACCTCGGTCTGACGTCTATTAATTCGGCTTTGCAGCCACAATTGCGGGAAGAAAAAGCCAATGACGGTGAAAAGACCCACCACAACAACAATTCTGCCTACAGGCCATGTTCTTGCTGAGAGGGCGACCAACAGCAAACCACCGCCGAAAAGGGCTGCTCCCACAAAACGGGTTGCCAGAAACGTAGCCGCGTCGATTCGTCCCGGATTCCCAGCCAGTTCAAGTTTGAGAGTGGTTTCCTGCAAAAGTTTTTGCGGCGTAAAGCGCGCCGACATTTCGCCAACTTTTTCGATCATCGGCAAAACAACGCGCTCCACGAAAGGTTGCTGTAGCTCAGCCTCTTCAAGGGAAACAGACTCGCCGCGTTGGGTCGCCTCTGCCAAGCGGGCTAAAATGGGGTCCACGTCGCTATCCTGTTTCATGCGGGAGTAGCGCAAACCCACCACCACCAGGGCAACCGCTCCGGCTACGATTAATATGATAACAAGGATCGGTATGACCATGCTACACCTCTATGTCTGCTATTTTCATCATGATAAAGTAACTGGTAAAAATCAGGCCAAGCACCACGCAAATGATGGCGGCGGCAATGAGGTTTCCGGCTGAGGTAATGGAAAGCAAGTACTCCGGATTGAGAAACCACAGAATGAGAACCAGGAAAAAGGGGATCATGGAAAGCACGGTACCGGAAGTCCGCACCTGTGAAGTCAAGACCCGCACTTCGCCTTTGATGCGCACGCGTTCGCGGATGGTAAACGAGATATTATCCAAAATTTCAGAAAGGTTACCGCCCACCTCGCGCTGGACGTTGATGGCTGTCACTACAAAATCGAGGTCCTGGCTGGGGATGCGGCGAAGCAAGTTGTCGAGCGCGGTCTCCATCGGGATGCCGATTTGCATTTCCTGAATCACGCGTCGAAACTCGTCACAAATTGGAGCAGGCAGTTCCTTGCTGATTGCCTCCATTGCCTGCATGGTAGAGTACCCTGCGCGTAAACCATTCACCATCAGGTTGAGCATGTCGGAGAGCTGGTCGTTGAATTTCTGAAGCCGTTTTTTCTGCTGGGACCTGACATAAAAGCCCGGAGCAAATGCGCCAAGCAACATGCCAATAATGGCGGAAACCGGATGCCGGCTTCCTAAAAACCATGCTACAAGCCCGCCAAGCAGGATTGTGACAAGAATCAAAACAAAATACTCGCCCACTTTGAATTTCAGGTCGGCGCGGGCAAGGTTGCGCGCAACACGGTCGCCAAAGGATGTTTTTTCGACCCGCTTCGAAACCCATTCTACAAGCGCGGAACTTTCGGGCTGGCGGCTGGCGCTCTTTATTTCATCTTCGTCCAGGTATTGAGCAAGACGTTTCTCAACCAGAACACGTTCGCTGTTGGATGAGATTACAACGCCAACAACGAGCAAGATGATCAATAGGATGCCGCCAATGATAATGATTTGTATCGTCATGTCTGATGATCCAAAAGCGCAAATAAGCCGCTAATAACGGCGGCGTTCGCCAATGCCAAAGATGGAAGGCGGCAGGTGGATTCCGGCGGCTTCGATCTTTTCCATGAATTTCGGGCGCAGTCCGGTGGGACGTGTGCGTCCGATGATCCTGCCGTTTTCGAGCCCGGTCTGTTCAAATACAAAAAGGTCGGTCATGGTAATTACATCACCTTCCATTCCGCTGACCTCAGTCACGCTGATAACCTTGCGGCTGCCATCACGCATGCGAGCCTGCTGGCATATGACATCGACAGCGCCCGCAATCTGTTCGCGGATCGCCTTGACGGGAAGGTCCATGCCCGCCATTAAACACATGGTTTCGATACGAGAGATTGCGTCACGCGGCGAGTTGGCATGCGCAGTGGTCATGGAACCATCGTGACCGGTGTTCATCGCCTGCAACATATCCAACGTTTCGCCGCCACGGCATTCTCCAACGATAATCCGCTCAGGGCGCATACGGAGGGAGTTGATTACCAGATCGCGGATGGAGACTTCACCGCGCCCTTCAATATTGGGTGGGCGCGACTCAAGCGTAACGACATGTTCCTGGCGAAGTTGAAGTTCCGCCGCATTTTCAATTGTGATGATGCGTTCATCGTCAGGGATGAAACCCGATAATACATTCAAAAGCGTGGTCTTGCCAGAGCCGGTGCCGCCGGAGATGACAATATTCAATCGTGCTTCCACGCACGCCTTGAGAAATTGAACAGCCTCGGGTGAAATCGAACCGAACTGAATCATCTGTTCGATGGTGATTGGATTCTTGGAAAATTTACGGATGGTAAGAACAGGGCCGACCAATGAAATAGGGGGAATCACCGCATTGACGCGGGAGCCATCCTGCAAACGCGCATCCACATACGGGCTGGACTCGTCGATGCGCCGTCCGAGTGGCGCAACGATACGGTCGATGACGCGCATGACGTGATCATTATTCTCGAAGGTGATCGGAACGCGATGAAGCTTGCCCTTGCGTTCGATATAAATATTCTTTGGCCCATTCACCATGATTTCGGTGATCGTGTCATCTTCCAAAAGAGATTGCAGCGGTCCCAATCCGAGGATTTCGGCAGCGATCTGCTCAAAAAGACGCGCCCGCTCGGGGCGTGAAAGAACGATGTTTTCCTCAGTGAGTATCTGCTCGAACAAATCCTGGATTGTGCGCCGTACCTCATCGGTTTTGCTCGCATCCATGGAAGGATCGATTTCGGCCAATAACTTGTTCTGTACGCGGGTCTTCAAGTCAAAGTAGGAGCCCGCTTGAGGAGAAGTAGCGGGAGCGCTGACACGGCGTGCTTGCAGTGACGACAAGCGTGAGCCGTCGCCGCTGCCACCAGGGACCGGTGCTCCCGTGCTGCCAGGCGGCTTTGGCAGGGAGGGCTTTGGCGCGGCGCCTTCCTGTTGACCGCCACCCTGACTCTGTTCAATTCGCCGAAGCAATGACATAGCAAATCTCCTTAGCGCTTACCAGATACTTCATCGGCGGTCTCTAATGCGCTCAACCGCGCACGGACCGCTTCGGCCAGCGAGAAAATGCCTCTTCCCGCAGGCTGGGCTTTATTATCAAGCATAAAGGGCACGCCACGGTTAACCGCCGTGATGGCGACTTTCTCGTCAAGTGGAATTGTCGCCAAAATCTCATGCTTCAGGTTTTCGCTTACCCGCTCCGGCGTAATGCCAATTCGCTTGTCATGCCGATTCATCGCAAAGACAACCCTTTCCTTCCCCAATCCCATGTTTTGCAGCAGGTCGAGGAAGAGTCGTGCGTTTTTGATTGCAGGGATTTCCTGTGTGGTAAGCAATACGATCACGTCGCTAATGTCGAGCATCGACAGGACAATATCAGACAGAATGTGGGAGGTGTCGACGATAACATAGGCAAACATATTTTGCAGGTATTGGACAACCTTGGTAAACTGCTCGGTGCTGACCTGATCTGCCATTTCTGGGCGCTGGGGAGCCGCAAGAATTCTCACCCCCGAAGCCGAATGCTTTATCAGAATATCCTCGACGATCTCTCTTTCCAATTCGTCGACTCGCGGAGCCAGTTCAAGAATGGTATTCTTGCCCTGTTCATTGACAAAAATCGCCACATCCCCAAATTGAAGGTTTGCATCTACGAGCACCGTGCGGGTATCTTCATTGTTGAGCGCAAGCGCCAGGTTGACGGCAACCGTGGTGCATCCCGTTCCGCCTTTGGGACTGTAAACGGTGATCACCTTGCCTTTCGACATCGGGGCAAACCCTGCTGCCGCAGGCGCGCCAGCCGCGGTTACATTTATTAGTTGTTGTTGGGCGCCTTTGGCTCGTTCGGCATGAGCCATTCCACCAGCCCGCCGTATGGCAGATATAAGTTCGTCGCCCAGGGGAGGCTTGGTCAAAAAGTCGCGCGCGCCGGCAAGCATTGCCTTGCGCATATAATTTTGGTCGCTCTGAACCGATAAAATTACGACTTGAATGTAGGGCGACTTTTTTCGTATCGTGTCAGTGGCTGTGATGCCATCGATATCGGGCATATTAATGTCCATGAGCACGACATCCGGGTCCAACTCGAACGCCAGTTGAATGCCTTCCTTGCCGGAACGCGCCGCGCCAACAACATCCACATCCGATTCAAACTGCAACAACTTGCGAATATTTTCGCGTGTTTCGGCAATATCATCCACAACAAGAATGCGAATTTTATTCACAGCCATATCAATGAATCCGTTGACATCGAAAAGATAATTCTGAATTGATCGCTAGCAAAGCGCAATTTCTCAATCCTTCACCGCGTATAAGTAATTTTTCATCCCTGATCTCCAGAAGTTTTTCGAAACGCTGAAAGATCAGGGGTGTCGCCAAAAATCATGCTTCGCGCTTCATCTCATTTATTCTGCGGCGGGAGCAAGAGCCGGCGCGCAGATTTCTGATGAGCCGATGCTGAGATTACAGAAACTGATTGTGTAAGGCTCAAGCGAATAAGGCAGCTTTGCGGGAACAGGTATATTGTATTGACTCAGGAGGAATTGCAGGGTGGAAGCTTCGGTCGCCTGGCGCATGTCATCAAGAGGGTTGCGCAAAGATAATGATATTTCGGCGTCTGTGTGGAGCAGATAGGACAGCGCAATCGAATCCTGCGGGGTAACGATTAAAGTGACAAGATCGGGAGGAGCAGTGGGTATCGGATTCCCTTCCGCGTCTGTTTGCGGCGCAGAGGGTGTATCGATGCCCGCATTTGCTTCCCGCGAGAACTCGCCCGCTTTCATGACAAGAATGTTCTGCAACAACATCTGGCAGACCATGCGCGGGCGTTGAGATTCAGAGGGGATCAAATAATAAGGCTGCTGGAGAGAGGGGTCCAATTCCAATTTGCCTTGAGGAGTGCCTTGCGCGGCAACGGCAAGCGAAAGAACGGGCAAACCTTCCGAGGTCGTGCCTTCAGATGTCACAGTTCCAAACCCCGTTCCCACCAGGGTGGCAGTTTGATTGGGAAGCGCCGTTTGGAATGTCGGGTCCACGTCAACAAAAAGGAAACATGCGGTGAGATTAACGTGTGCGCCATTGTTGATTGCGTATCCCGCAAGCGTAAAGCGGTCGGCGGGGATGGACATGGCGCTCATTCCCGGCGGGATGATGGTAGCCCATGATGGGCCGGAAATTTCCACATCTGCCGCTGATTCGCCGACCATTGCGGAAGTAATAACAACCCCCTGATCAAGCGGGAATTTCGCGACTTTTCCTAAAAGATTTGCTTCTTCACCTTTGGTGAACATCGGTTCAACCACATTTTCAGGGGCAATCTTAATGGTGGAAAGTAGACCTTCTGTGATCTTTCCTCCCATCGAAATGGGCTGCGCCACGATATACACCTCAACGTACGCGGGCTGCTGATCCACCGTGGATTGCGGCTTCAGATACTGGGTGTATGCCAAAAAACCGACCACCGCGGCAATAATAATGATCAGGAATACAAAAATCAGGGTACGAACGCGACGCATAAGAATCTCCTCTTTTCGCTATCCAAGAATGGAGTATTTTATAACACGTTGATTATACAGGAAAAATGACAAAAACATAATCAGCCTGTTTCAGCCCCATAGATTCGGCAACATCTTTCTGCGACATCCATATCGGGTAAGAATACATAAAAGATAAGCGGAAACAGGGTTCCGCTTATCTTTTCGAAATCAAACGCGCGACAAGCTTGAATTGATCAAACTAAACGCGTTTCCAATGACGGGACCCAGGACAAGCAGAGCGACAAGAACAACGATAGCAACCATGACCAAAATAAAAGCGTACTCAACCAGTCCTTGTCCTTTTTCCCTTTCAAAAAGGAACATTCAAGCCACCTCCTTCCATTTTATAAGATGGGTGCTTACAAAATAGAACTGACGAAAACATAACCTATTATACATTTTTCCTGTCGAATAAAACAAGACCGTCAGGGGTCTGTCCCTACAACATTGTTAGGAGACCAAAAGGCACGCCTTCAATTTGGAGTAAGTTTACATCTTTGAGGGAACGGTAAAAGAAATTCGGGCGCCGGAGCCGGGAGCGCTCTCAACTTCGAAGTTGCCGCCCAACATTTCGGAGCGTTCACGGATCAATTTCAACCCCAGGCTGGTGGAGTCTTGCAAGGTTTCCGGGGCAAAGCCTTTTCCATTATCCTCGACATTGACACGGATAAATTCATTGCCCAGGTCAATCTGCACTTTGATCAGGGTAGCCTGGCTATGCCGCGAGGCGTTTCCGAGCAGTTCCTGCACGGCGCGGAAAATCATCACTTCCAAATAAGGTTCGAGACGGCACTCGGCCCCTGTCACCATGACGCTCACCTCCAGCCCCGATTGTTCCTTGAAGGCATCAGAATACTTCCGCAGGGTTGGGACCAGACCCAAATCGTCGAGCATCATGGGGCGAAGTTCAAAGATGAAGTTGCGAACCTTTTGGAAGGTGCCCATGGCGGAGGTTTTCAAGTTCCCCAATTCATCCTTTGCCTGGACGGGGTCTACATCCAAAAGACGCATGGCAATTTCTGTTTGCAGAATGAAGTTCGAGAGGGCCTGAGCGGGGCCATCATGCATTTGACGGGAAAGGCGCTGCCGCTCCGCCTCTTGCGCGCTGACAATCATCTCGATGCCAGCCATCTGGCTCTTTGCACTGGCTGCGGATGCGGAAGTATTGCCGGCATTGCCGCTCACATCTCCGTCAACAATCCGTTCGAGAACGGTTTTGTATTTTTGCAGATGATCCCTGTCGTTTTGGAGTTTTTCAAGCTGGCCGCGCATAATAAAAAAACGCTGTTGTACGTCCAGCGCGGAATCATAGGACATCTTGAGTTCTTCGATGGTGGTGCCTTGTTTTTGTGTCTGTTGAAGATGCGAAGTGATTGCGGTGTTGCGTTGGGTGATCTTGCCCAGTTCCCCCTGGCTTTGTTCGATCATCAAAGTCACTTCACGCAGGGCGCGTTGGGTTTCTTCCAGTTCTTTCTGATAATCCATCAGTTCATTTTCGGTCATGGTCGTTACTCCTGGTGGTATATATCGGCATCCCTCAACGTCACCCAACCACGTTTTAGAGCATAGACAACCGCCTGAGTGCGGTCTTCCACCCCAAATTTACGCAGGATGGCTGTGACGTGGTTCTTGACTGTCTGGTGGCTAATTCCAAGCAGGCTGGCGATTTCCTTGTTGCTCATGCCGCGCACCACGCAGGAAAGAACTTCCATTTCCCGATCGGATAATGGGTGGAAGGGAGTGCCAGGCTCACTGTAGGAGCGGCGCGCCCCTTCGATGCGATCTTCCACCCATAGTTCCAGTTCGCGGCGCGTAAAAACATTGTGGTCGAAAACGTATTTTCCTTCAGCAACTTCGCGAATAATACGTGAAAGGGTTTGCGGTTCGATGTCCTTCGAGCAATAGCCATAGGCTCCAGCCAACGCGGCGTGAATTGCCTGTTCCACATCGTCGTACCCCGTCATCAGAATAATGCGCGTGGGAAGTTTATCCTGGAATACCTGATGCGTAATCTGCTGGCCGTTCATGCCGGGCAGGTTCACGTCCAACACGGCAATGGTCGGCTTCCTGGTACGAATCACTTCTAAGGCATCATCCCCATTGGAGCACTGGGCAACGACTCGCATATCAGGCTCAAGGGATAATGCATCCACCACTCCCTGGCGGAACAATGGATGGTCGTCAACAACGATAAGGCTAATCTGGTTCATCCCAAACCCATTCTCTCTTTGTGTTTGATTTATAAGTTGGCATATTTTAACCTATTATGGGGCTTTCCACAGATAGACCGCCAAATTCTCCTCTTCGAATATTTTCTGCGTGACCCTGCTATTCGAAGTGAATACAGCCTCGGCGTCTTTGGTCAATTGCCGATAAAAAAACGGAAAGGCTATCAGGTAATCCGCGCCCTGTTGGTTGAGATGGTTTGCAATGCCGGGTTCATCGCGAATAAAAGGGATAACCTCCGGCGATATCAAACCCGCGAGGTCGATCAGTTCGTGATTGTCGAAGTAACCCAGGGCGCCGATGTCGTGGGCGGCGATCAAGGCGTCGGGCGGAAGGTTGGTCGCGGCCCATTTGGCTGTGACCACCATTTCGCTTTCTATCAGGGCGACATCGTTTGCATAGGATTTCGCGCCCATGAAAATGAAGGCGACGGATAGCATAACAAGACTGGCGCGCCAGATGGTTTGCCCAATCCAGTGGTAGCGGGCAAACAATTTTCCTGCGTCGAATTCGGCAAAAGCCAGCAAACCATACAGGAAAAAAATCGGCATGGCAGGCATGATATAGCGTCCGTGCTGGTAGACGGGGAGGCGGGAAACATAAAGGATAAGATAACCCGCTGTCCAAATCAGGGCGGCGAGACTGCCCCACATCTTATGCCTGATCGATTTCACCAGCCAGCCGATGATTCCAGGAATCAACACGAGGCTTGGGCCGACCAGCAGTTGCAGGGACATTTGTCCCAGACGGTCGAGAATAGGAAGCGCCTGCCACGAGGCGTATTCGGCTTGCTTGGCGTAAAACGTATTCGGCATGGGTGCGCCGCCAACAGCAAGGTTGAACAACAAATAGAAGACAAACAGGGAACCAAAGCCGATAAGATAGCGTGTGAGTTGGGTCAGTTTCGAGCGGACATCGCCGCCTGTGAGCAGAATAACCATCAAGACGGGACCGAGCAGGGTCAAACCGTCGGGGCGGACCCAGACCGAGAGACCAGTCAACAGGCCCAGGGTGAGGTAGCGGGGCGAGTTCGTCATCAGCAAGGTAAGAACTGTCGTGAGGATCAATCCGTGGAGCAGGGTCTCCATCCCAGACATCGCCGCCCAGACAAAATGCCATTCAACGGCAAAGAAAATTCCAACCCAGGGGAAGCGCGGATGATAGGTTTGCACGAGTTCGCGGATAGCCCATTCACAAAGGATTGCCAACGCAAAGAGCGTGACCATGCCGAGGAGGTAAGCCCAGATGTAGGGCGAGAGGCGGAGGAGAAAGCCGAGGGCAAGCAGCGCAGACCAAAGCGGGGCAGTGGAGCCAGCCGAGGGGACGCCAGGGCGGAATGCCCATTCGCCATGTTGGGCGAGGTTGCGGGCATAGGTTTGGTGAATCCAGGAATCGTCGAGGGGGAAGCCGATGCCGTAGGTGAGTTGACTCGCAAGCAGATAGACCGTGGCAATCAACAGGACTACGACGGCAAGAATGAACAAATTGCGTGGCGGGAGTTTATTCGATTCGGATGTGGTAGATGCGCGTGTCATTGTGTTCACCGAGATAAACAAACTGACTGCTTCCGTTGGGATTTTGGAACAAGCCCTGAATTGGTTCTAATGCCGCTTCAGGCTCCAAAACTAGATAATACGCGTCGAACTGTTCGGCAACCTCCAGGATGGCTTCTTCGCCGCCATATGGAATCGAGACGGCGGAACGTTTCGTCTTCAAATAATAGCCGGGCGCATTGCGGACAATCACAACATCGTCGTCTTGAATGCCGTTCTCGACGAGAACCTGCTCGATGACGGGATAATCCGCGTCTTCGCCTTCACCCCAGCCCAGCGTGAAAATTCTAAGGTACACGACATAAACCGTGAGGATCATCGCAATCATGATGAGGATGCTGCGAAAGACGAAGCGATTACCGGCATGTCCGATGCCGCGTTTTTGCAGGGAGTTCAAAATGGATTCAAGCCCAAGCGGGGCGAGCGACCACCAAATCGGCTGCAAGGCTGCGCCCGCGTGGAAGAAGGCTCCGCGCGCGCCGGCAAAGGGAAAGAGAACGGTCATGACGAAGAACAAAATCAACCACGCGAGACTTGCCAGTTTAACTCTTTCGTCTTTCCAATAATAAATGATTCCCGCTACGATGAAGGGAAATAATATGATTCCGCCATGCGCCGCGAATCCGCTTTGGAGATTGTTATTCAGCGCCCAAAGCCTGTCTTTGAGGATGTGGTCCCAGCCGAGGGCGAGGAAGGATTGTGGGGTAAGTTGTTCGGGCGGGTAGATGAAGGTCTGGTCGTAGTTGGCAAGCCAGAGGGCGCGGCTCCCGCCCGGAGCCATGAGCGAGCCATAGGCATTGAGGTTGCGGTCGTACCAGGGGGAGGTAATGAGGAGAAAGCCCAAAAGAGCAAGGATGAAAGATGAAGGATGAACGCTTCGCGTGAAAAGGGAATTTTTTTTGTTGCGCCAGAGAGCAAAGAGGAATGTGAGTCCCGCCCAGAGGAGTCCGTCGCTGCGGGAGAGGGTCATCAAGCCGGAGAGGATGCCGAGGAGGAGCCAGTTGCGGTTGAGATTTTTCCCCTGAATCAGTTGGGTGGCGACAAGGAAGTAAAATCCGCCGAAAAGCATGAAGGGGCTGAAGTTGTCGGTCACGCCGACAAATGGCGCGTGATAGACGGAGAAAATTGCCAGCAAGCCAGAGGCGATGGCGAGGTCGCGGCGTTGGGAGAAGGTGTAGGCAAGAGCAGCCGTCAGCGGAGGGACGATGGCGGCAATCAAGATGAAAAAGAGACGCGCCGAAGTGAAATTTATTTGTCCCGTGAGCCACATCCCCAGGGCGGCAATGATGGAAGAAAGCGGAGCCCAATAACTGTGGGACGGATGCGGAAGCGAGGAGACGCCGTCGAGATAATTCCACAGGTAAGGTTCGTTGAAGCCCTTGCCTGTTGCAAGTTGAATTCCGCCCGCATAGTAATAGTCCGCGTCGAGGTAGCCAGGATGGGTTTCAAAATACGAGATCGCAGACGTGACAACCAAGCCAAAGAGGAAAAGGAAGGTGTAGATACGGGTGGACATGGGGGGAAAGGATGAATGATGAAGGATAAAACGTACGATTGCAAGTTACGATTTTTGATTTGCCAGGTCGCTGAGAATACGCGGCGGACGGATCGCCCACCAGCGAATCCAGTATAAGCCAACGAGGGTGGAAAGGGGAAGAAAGAGAAATGTCGATTCGCTGGCAAATTTGTAAGAACTGCCAAACGAAAGAAAATACAGCAGCCACGGGATGGCAAAAATGAACAGCATGAGCAGGAAGGTCAGCCCGTTGCCGATTCTCCGCCAGCGGTCATGGACAACGGAGAAGACCAGTGCAAGCGGGATGATCAGCACGACGAGATGCTCGATCTCGGTGCGGAATCCAAGCAAGGGAGCGGCGGCAAGCGAAAGACAGGATGCCCAATAGAAGCGGCGGAAGTCCCCGCTGACAGCAGAACTCCATTCATAGCCCAAAGCGATGACCAGCCCGATGGTTAGAATCCAACCGAGAGTTTGTCCCTGCGCGGGGAGAAGGTGGACGAGAACGGCGTGGGCGCCGAATCCGAAGTCTGCCCGCAGGTTGTTGACCGTGGCGCGCAGGAAGGGAATCACCCAGTTGGGATAGGTAAGGAAGGCGACAAAGTACATGACAAGGGCAAACATGAAAAAGCCAGCGAAGATGCGCGTACGCTTTTCACGGTAGGCGCGCCAGAAGAAAAGAATCAAAAACGGAGCGCCAACCTCCCAGTAATAAAGCGAAAACGACAGCAGGGCGCCCACGAATTCGTCGGCTTCGGCGCGATAGGCTGTGAGGATGGCGGCATAGAAGAACGCCAACATCAAGGCGGGGCTGGATTCGTAAACGGCTTGGAAGGCATAGAAATTGCAAACCGCAAGGAAGGCAAAAAAGATTGCGAAAAAGCGCGGGGATTCCCAGTCGGTGAGGCGCAGGCTCAGAACCGCCAGCGCGAACAGAGCCAGTTCGAGGAACAAAGTGAAAACAGCGCGGGCGGTGGCAGGGTCTGAAACAAGAGAAATGGGAAAATAAAGCAGGAGGATTTGAAAGGGCGTGTCTAGAATATACGGCTCGTCCCCCGCTTTTGTCGAACCTTCATAGACGAGTCCCTGCACGCGGGCGGCGACTTCGCCGCTGTACGGATCGATTTTGTCGAAGAGGAAGGCGCGCGCTCCAACCCAATGGACGTAAAAATCGCCGCCGCCTTTCAGGGTAAAGTTGGCATAAAGCAATGCGGCGCAGATGAGCAGAAAGAGAATCACGGCCAGCGCGATGAATTGATAGTCGCGCGGGGTGAGGGATTTGGAGGGAGGTTGGAAGTGTGTGGTCAATCGGCAATTGGTAAATAGTAATTATTGAGCTATTGGAGAAAGTACCGAAAAATAGGGCGGGTCGGTGAGTAGCGGGCGACTTCCACGAAGCCTGCTTTTTTGAAGGCGGATGCCGTACCGGTGTAAACAAAGGTATCGGCTTGATTTTTGGATGTGTCCACAGGGTAGCCTTCCACAATGTTACCGCCCTGCTTTTTGACATATTCGACGGCGGCCTTGAGCAACTCGACGGTGATTCCCTTGCGGCGATGTTTCTTCTCGACGAAGAAACAGGTGATCGACCAGACTGGCTGGTCGTCCACAGGTTTGAGGACACGCGAATGCGCCAGTTTCGGGTAGGCGCTGCGCGGCTCGACAGCGATCCAGCCGACAGGGTAGCCCTCGGAATAAGCCAACAGCCCAGGGACGGTTTTCGAATCCACGACGGCTTTTTGCAATTGGCGGGCGGTATAACCGGCGCTTTCTTCGAAAGATTTGCCGCGCAATTTCCAGTACATGCACCAGCAACCGCCGCAGGCTCCGTTCCTGCCGAAGAGCATTTCGAAGTCGCGCCAGAGTTTTTGCGTCAGCGGGTGAAACGTCAACCCCAATTCGTCGATAAGACTCGATTCTTCTTCCATAAAAACTATCGTCCCTCCACAAGATGTTCGTGATCCAGCGCTCCCGAAGTCCACTCTTTGAATTGGGAAAGCAGGACAGCAATAAAGATAAGCACACAACCAAAGACTTGAATCAGGGCGAGCCTTTCATTCAAAAAGAGCCAGCCTGACAGCACCGCAAAAACAGATTCGAGACTCATCAGCAGGGCGGCGTCGGCGGGAGGCGTGTGACGCTGCGCCCAAATTTGCATGGTGTACGCCAGCGCCAGCGAGAAGAAAGCCGTGTACGCAACTGCCCCAATCCATGACCAGTCTGGCGCGGGAAACGGCTCTACAAAGACGCCTAGTACAAAATTGAGGATGCCGCAGACGATAAGTTGTCCCACAGAAAAGGTCATGGCTTCAAAACGGGAGGCATATTTGCCGAGGATGATGACGTGGAAGGTCCAGAACAGGACGCTGACTAGAACCAGCAAATCGCCCACACGGATTTCGAACCTGCCGCCCGTCGAGAGGAGGAATGCTCCCACCGCAGCCAGTCCAACTGCAAGGATGGACATCCAATGCGGCTTCTCACCCCAAACGAAAAAGAGGGCAATGGGTACCAGCACCACGTATAAACTCGTGATGAACCCCGCATTGCCCGCCGTGGTGTAAACCACGCCTACTTGCTGTAAAGCGCTCCCCAGAAAAAGAAGGGAGCCGGCAATCAACATCCACTTGTATTGGTCGCGTGATATTTTCGGAGAGGCCGAGGACGTGCCTACACGCAGAGCAAGTGGCAACACCGCCAGAGCCGCAAGAAGGTAGCGTGCGGCGTTGAACAGGTACACGCTTCCCATCTGACCGGCAATCCGTTGGGCGACAAATGCCGAGCCCCAAATAACAGCAACGATAAGAAGGGTTAGGTCTGCTTTTAATCGCATGGAACTCCAAAGGCAAGGGATGAAGGATGAAACTTGAAATGATACAATTACCAAATCTTACCCAACTTGATACTCGTTTACTTGTTTACTTGTGTGCTTTACACCGCCCGCCAATCATAGCATATAACCTCGATAACCCCAAAGAAATACGGAGAAATATTGAAAACTCGAACCGAACATGACCTGCTTGGCGACCGCGAAGTCCCTGCGGATGCTTATTACGGAGTCCACACCCTGCGCGCGCTGGAAAACTTCCCGATCAGCAAAATCCCGATCAGCACTTACCCGAATCTGGTCAAGGCGCTGGCATATGTCAAAGAGGCTTGTGCGCTGGCGAATCACGAACTGGGACTGTTGGATGATTCCAAGACGAACGCCATCGTCGGAGCCTGCAAAGAACTCATTGACGGCAAACTGAATGACCAGTTCGTAGTGGATGTAGTCCAGGGCGGAGCGGGAACGTCAACCAACATGAATGCCAACGAAGTCATTGCCAACCGTGCGTTGGAACTGCTTGGCTGTGAACGCGGCGATTACAAGAAACTGCATCCGCTCGAAGATGTCAACATGAGCCAAAGCACCAACGACGTCTACCCGACGGCGGTCAAGGTGGCGCTGCGCTTCAAGATCGACGAACTCATCGCGGGGATGGAAATCCTGCGACTCGCCTTTGCCGAAAAAGCCGAGGAGTTCAAGGATATCCTCAAGATGGGTCGCACCCAATTGCAAGACGCCGTCCCGATGACTCTTGGTCAGGAATTCAGCACCTACGCGGTGATGCTCGAAGAAGACCAGCAGCGCCTGCGCGAAGCCGCCTTGTTGATTCAGGAAATCAACCTCGGCGCGACAGCCATCGGCACGGGAATCAACGCCCACCCCGATTATGCGGCGTTGGCTCAAAAGCATCTTAGCGAGTTGACGGGAATCCAGTACATCACCGCCAGCAACCTGGTCGAAGCCACGCAGGATGCGGGCGCGTTCGTCCAACTCTCTGGCGTGTTGAAGCGCGTGGCGGTCAAGCTCTCGAAGGTCTGCAACGACCTGCGCCTGCTTTCCTCTGGACCTCGCACCGGGTTTGGCGAAATCAACTTGCCCGCCGTTCAAGCTGGGTCGAGCATCATGCCCGGGAAGG
This sequence comes from uncultured Chloroflexota bacterium, assembly GCA_903837815.1. Lineage (GTDB taxonomy): Bacteria > Chloroflexota > Anaerolineae > Anaerolineales > Villigracilaceae > Villigracilis. The sequence continues at coordinate 33,838 of CAILWD010000022.1, forward strand.
TGAATCCTGTCATCCCCGAAGTAGTCAACCAGATTGCATTTCTGGTCATCGGCAACGATGTGACCGTCTCCTTTGCCGCGGAGGGCGGACAATTACAACTCAACGCCTTCGAGCCGATCATCGCTCACAGCCTGTTTGACAATCTGGTCTACCTGCGGCAGGGGTGTGTCACGCTGGCGGAGCGCTGCGTGAAGGGAATCACCGCCAACCGCGAACACCTCGACAAGTTGCTGCAAAGTTCCATTGGAATAGTCACCGCATTGAATCCGTTAATCGGTTATGAGAACGCAACTTCTGTTGCGATGGAAGCACACGCCACAGGCAGGAGCGTCGCCGAGATCGTGCTGGAGCGCGGCTTGTTGACCAAGGAACAACTCGACGAAGTCCTGCGCCCCGAAGTATTGACACAGCCAAGGTGGATCAAGAGGTAAGTATGGACGTCCTCATTCGGTCTGAAAATTCAGCCGACGTTGCAGCCATCGAGCAGGTCACCATCGCGGCATTCAAAGGCAGATGGTACAGCGACCAAACGGAACATATGGTCATCGATCGCCTGCGCGAGGCTGAAGCCATGTCCGTTTCGCTTGTCGCTGAAGTCGATGAAAAAGTCGTCGGGCACGTGGCCTTTTCGGTCGTGACCATCGACGGCGAAGATAAAGGCTGGTACGGGTTGGGTCCCGTTTCAGTCTCACCCGAAGTCCAAAAACTGGGTATCGGCTCAAAACTGATTCGGGAAGGCTTGTCCCAAATCAAGGAAAAAGGCGCAAGAGGTTGCGTCCTCGAAGGCGACCCCAATTACTATCAGAGGTTTGGATTCAAAAATCACCCAGACCTGATTTATAAAGGCACGCCGGACCAAAAGTACTTCATGGCGCTGCCATTCTATGAAGATGTACCCAAAGGACAGGTAGAGTTCCACAAGGCTTTCTACGGCGCGATATAACTTTACAAGGAGATTTTCCCATGCCCATATCATCTGGAATCCCCGCCCCCGATTTCGAACTATCGGACGACACGAATGCCCTGCGCAAATTGTCGGACTATCGCGGCAAAAACGTGGTGCTGTATTTCTATCCCAAAGATGACACACCAGGCTGTACAAAAGAAGCCTGCAATTTCCGCGACGATTACTCAGCTTACGAAAAGGCTGGCGTGGTGATCCTCGGCATCAGCCCAGATTCGGTCAAGTCTCACGTAAAATTCAAGCAAAAATTCCAATTGCAATTTCCCCTCCTCGCAGACGAAGGTCACAAGGTCTGCGACTTGTATGGCGTTTGGGGACCAAAAAAATTCATGGGCAAACAGTACGAAGGCGTGCTCCGCACCACCTTTCTAATCGACGCAGAAGGCAACATCAAGTATGTGTTTGAGAACGTACGTCCTGCCGAGCATAGCGCGGAACTGCTGGAAAAACTGGCGCCGTCATAATCGAAATTTGTCGCCCAAAAGGGGAAAAAATATCTTGATGGACACCCCCTTTTATTGTATGATTAGGGTAATTATCATATAGAACTCCTTATGGATGGAAAATGCGATGACAAAAATTTTGGTCGTGGATGATGATCCGCAGGTCACGCTGCTGTTGAGAAAATATCTTTCTGCAAAGAACTTTGAGGTCACTGTCCTGAATCAAAGTTCAAAAGCCATTTCCACAGCACACTTGAACCATCCTGACCTGTTCATCCTCGACCTGATGATGCCACAACCCGACGGTTTTGAGCTATGCAGGCAATTGCGCGCGGAACCGGCGTTCGCGCGAACGCCAATCCTGATCATCACCGCCATGGACATCAGCAACAGCAGCGCGACTGCCTTCGGCGCAAACGATTACCTGGCAAAACCCTTCAGTTTCGATGAAGTCAACAGGAAGATCAATTCTTTGCTTGGTAAACCGGAATAGCCTGATTCCACTCTCATCGCAGTCAAAAAAGCATCTGTTCCAATGGGCGGATGCTTTTCAATCTACCGGCAAAATTGCAATGCACATGCCATAATTCGCCGCCTCAAAGGGTATAATATTGTTGTCCACGGTTGCACACATATCCATTTTCTTGTTCTGCAATCTCGATAAAAAACAATCAATAAACCGACCAGGAAATATAACTAGTATGACAAAAATCATGATTGTGGACGACGACGAACAAGTCACTGTTCTGCTCGGCAAACTTCTCGCCATGGAGGGTTACGAAATTACAGCCGTCAATGAAAGTTCAGAGGCGCATCAAATCGCCCTGTCTGTCAAGCCTGACCTGTTTCTCCTGGACCTGATGATGCCTGATCCAGATGGGTTTAAGTTGTGCAGAATGTTACGCGCAGATTCCCGCTTTATCTTTACTCCAATCATCATTGTCACCGCTCTGGATGACAACGACAGCCGCGTGGTTGCCTTTGGCGCAGGGGCCAATGACTACATCACAAAGCCCTTCCACACCAGCGACCTGGTCGAGAGAATCAGAAAACTGACCTAGCTCCGGTCACAAACCAAAACGCCTTCCGCCCGGAGGGCGTTTTTGATTCCTCTGTTTTGGTTACAGAAAGGTAAAGCCGTGCCCAAAGCATTCACAGAACATGAAAAGGAAACCATCCCCACCCAGATGCAGGACAAGTTGTTTGAAAGGCACTGCTTGAAGAAAACCAATATCCCAACCAAGGCGGTGGATGAGGCAATAAAGAAATTATCCATCGCAAATTATGCGGAGCACAAGGCGGGCAAACTTTCGAGCGGAAGCTTTCAGCGATTGGAACCGTGAGTAGCTTTGGGAAGGAGAAAACAAGTAAAATCGGGGACAAATAAATTTTCGGAGCCATATCATGTCCACTGAAGTTATTACTCAATTCGTCAACACTTATCTCATGCCGCTGGGCTGGAAGTTGATCGGCGCAATTGTCGTCTGGATCGTCGGCGGGTGGATAATCAGCCTGCTGGTGAAGGCGCTCGACAAAGCCATGCAGCGCCGCAAGTTCGACCAGACCCTCGCCAAATATGCGCATGGCGGAGCCAATATTGCCCTGCGCATTCTGCTGGTCATCGTCATCTTCAGCCTGCTGGGAATTGAAACCACTTCATTCGCTGCGCTGATTGCGGCGGCTGGAGTTGCCATTGGCGCGGCATGGGCTGGGTTGCTGGCACATTTTGCGGCGGGCGTCTTCCTCATCTTCCTGCATCCGTTCAAGGTTGGGGATGCGGTAACGGTGGGAGGAGTTACAGGCGTAGTGCGGGAAATCGGTTTATTCTCCACCACGCTTGATACATCGGATAATATCCGCGTGTACGTGGGGAACAACACGATCTTTTCGGGTAACATCCAAAACTTCTCGACCAATCCCAACCGTCGGGTGGACCTGACCGCCCAAATCGCACACGAAACATCTCCCGCAGATGCGATTCGGCGTATCAAAAAAAAGTTGGACAGCATCCCCAACGTGCTGGTTGACCCTGCGCCTGTGGTGGAAATTTTGACCTTCAACGAGTATGGGACTGTGCTGGCTGTGAGACCGTTCTGCGCGCCGGACCATTACTGGCAGGTTTACTTCGACGTGAATAAAGCCATCGTGGAAGTTGGTGCCGAAGGAAAATTCAAAGTCCCCGCCCGCCGCATGACAACAAGAAACATGCGCTAACCAACCAGGGAGTTACGGAGATAACCCAATATCCAAAGTTTATTCGTACGCCAGCACTTCGCGGACGGTGAGACGCGAGGCGGTGCGGGCGGGGATAAAACTGGCAACCACACTCAGCAGAATCACAATCACCAGCCACAACCAAAGCCCTGGCATGGAATAGGAGTAGGTCAACGGGACGCCCATGACGGCTTGACCAAGCGCCTGATTAAGTCCCTGACTCATGGGGATGGCTACCGCCGCGCCCATCGCCCAACTCATCAAGCCGATGACCACGCCTTCGAGGATGAAGACCGAAGCCACGCCGCGATTGGGCGCTCCGATGGCGCGCAGGACGCCGATCTCGCGGGTGCGTTCCAGCACGTTGATGCTCATCGTCCCCATCAAGCCCAAGCCACCGACCAAAGCCAGCAGGATCGCCATCACCAGCAGCAGGGCGACAATCGCGTCGAAGGAAGCCCCCGCTTCGGTGCGTTCGTTGTTGATGGTGGTCACCATGCTAACCCGCACACCAATCCGCTCGAAATAATCCTCCAATGCGCGGGTGGCGGCATCCACATAAACAGGGTCGTGACGTTCCATCTTGACCATCAGCGCATCCGCTTCGCCGACGCGGTTGGTGATTTGCGTGACGTAATCATAGTTTGTGTAAACGAGCGGCAGAAATGCCATGCCCACGTATGTCCCCACGATTTTGAAGGTATGTTCCTTTCCGTCGATCTTCAACACCATGTAGCCGCCAAGATGAAGTTCAGGCTCATCCTGCAAAAAGGCGGACGGGACAACCACCGCATTGTCGTCGCCAGGCATGAGCCATCTACCCTCCGCAATGGTCGGAGAGACGATCAAACTTTCGGCGTGGACGGTGGGTGAAAACATGTAGATCATGCCGCTCTCGCTGTCGTCGCCGCGGACAAGCCTCGTGGGCAGTTGAATCCAGACGTCGGTTTGGGTCACGCCTGGAACGTTCATCGCCTCGAGCTGGACCTTATCCGCGCGATAGGTACGGTCGAGGGTCAACATCATGTCGCAGTTGAACCACTTGATCATATCCTCGACGGTACTCGAGAGCGAAGCGCGGACGTTGAACACGCTGATGAAGGTCGCCGAACCAAGCGTGAGCGTGATCAGGGTCAAGGTCAGCCTGCCCTTGTTGCGAAAGGTGTTCCGCACCGACAGCAGAATCGAGCGGATGGAAAGCTTCCGCATGAACCACAAGTTCGCGCCCGAAAGCAATCGGTCGATCCAATTCCCGCCGAAGCGCCCCCTGCCCATCGTATAACTGCTCATTGCTTCCGCCGCGCTGATTCGCAGGCTGGAAATGAACGGGACAAGGGAAGCCAGCACAGGCAGGATCAAGCCGACGGCAATTTGAATCAGAAAGGTTTGCGGCGGGACGTCCATCGAGTAAATATCGAAGTTGAAAAATACAGCCAGGACGGAGCTGAGTTCGCGCGCACCGTACGCTCCAAATGGGATGGCGAGCAGCAACGCCATCACACCGTAAGCCAGCACCATCACGAGGTACATCCCCAGAATCTGAAGCGTGCCGCCGCCAACGGCTTTCATCACGCCGATCTGCCGTTTTTGCTGAGTGAGCAAGGCGGACACGGTATTGACTACAAGGAAGATGCTCAAGAATAGAGACAACACGCCAAGCAATCCCATCAATAGCAGGATGCCTTGCAAAACGTCGTCCATCGGGAGTTGACCTGGCTCCGCGGTCATGCTCAACGGGATGGTGTAACCCGACTTCTCGGCTTTGTCTTTGACGCGGTTGACGACCTGCTGCGCCCAGTCCTTGTCTTCGGGGTGGGTTGCAATCATATGCAGTTCGTTGAAACCATACGGCTCGCCGAACCATTTCAAGGTGTCGAAGGTGATGTAGCCGTAGGGCGTGCCGTCAAGTTGCGCGGGAAGTTGCGCTGGGTCATACGCCGACCCCGCAATGCGTACCCTGCGCTCGACGTCGTTCGGGAACCTGACCAGCAGGACGTCGCCAACCTGCGAGTCGATCACAGACAGCGCGGCGCGCTCGATCAAAATTTCGCGTTCGGGCGGGGGCCAGGCTCCGCTTTGGGATGTAACCTTGTTGACGCGGATGTCGTCATAATCAGCGACGACGAAGATCGTGATATTTTTCCACTCTCCTGATGCGGTCTGCACGCGGGCAGAGATATTCCGCCGCGCGTCCACTTCCTGTACATCCTCCATCTTGCGGATGGATTGAATGAAATCTTCGTCGAATAGTTCGGTCGTCCGCACCGTTCCGCTGGATGGGTTGATTGCCGCGAAACTTTCCGCCAGCCCGTCGGACAGGATCGTACGGGCGCTGAGAATGATTCCCAACGCGAACAGTCCGACAGACATCGACAACACGATCAAGAGCGTGCGCGTCTTGTTGCCGAACAGATCATTGATAACCTTGTACCAGCGTGCCCTAAGCATTGAACGAATCTCCATCATCTGAACCACTGAGGCGCGGAGGCACGGAGTTTTTTAATCTCTGTGTCTCTGAGTCTCCGTGGTTTGTTCTTCCGTTTGCAGTCATCATTTCACAATCACGCCATCGGACAGGGTGATCGTTCGCGAGCCGCGTTTGGCGATGTCCTTGTCGTGCGTGACGAGAAAGATGGTCTTGCCTTCCCGAACCAGTCCCGCGAAGATTTCAACCACCGCGTTGGCAGTTGCCGAATCCAGACTGCCAGTTGGTTCATCCGCGACGAGGATGGCTGGGTCATTCGCCATGGCGCGGGCAATCGACAGACGCTGTTGTTGTCCGCCTGAGAGTGCAGTCGGAAGTTTCTTCGCGTGATCGGCGATGTCCACTTGTTCGAGCAGACTCATCGCCCGCTTGCGCTGTTCCCAGCGGGAATAACGCCAAGTGAAATCCATCGGCAGCATCACGTTTTGTAGGACGGTCAAGGTCGGCAGGAGTTCGAAGGATTGAAAGACAACGCCCATTGTTTTGGCTCGCAATTTGGCGGCTTTTTCGGGACCGAACTGGTGCAGGGGTTCGCCGTCCACCCAAATCTCACCCGAAGTGGAGCGATCCAACCCAGTGAGCATGTTGACCAGCGTGGTCTTGCCGCTGCCTGATTTTCCCGTAACGACCAGAAACTCGCCCTGAA
>CAILWD010000023.1 GCA_903837815.1 uncultured Chloroflexota bacterium
CAACCGATATTACACCGACACCGGACACCTCCTCGAACGCGAACTCGCCGTCCGCGCCGGGCTGGGTTGGATCGGCAAAAACTCCATGCTCATCCACCCCAGGGAGGGTTCCACATTTTTGCTGGCTGAAATCCTGCTCGGCATCGAACTCGAACCCGACGACGCCCTCATCACCGACCATTGCGGAACCTGCGCCCGCTGTGTCACCGCCTGCCCCACGCAAGCCATCCTCCAGAACCGCACCCTCGACGCGCGCCGCTGCATCTCCTATCTCACCATCGAAAACAAGGATGAGATTCCCGAAGAACTGCGCCCCAAAATAGGTAATTGGATTTTTGGATGCGACATCTGTCAGATGGTCTGCCCGTGGAATCGATTCTCCGCCCCAGCCGATTCTGCCCTCCAGCCTGATTCCGCGCTTCGCGCCCAACCCGCAGACCTGACTCTGTCCCCCGTCGAATTCAATCAACGCTTCAAGCGCAGTCCGATCAAGCGCGCCAAACGGCGGGGCTATCTCCGCAACCTGGCTATCGCGCTCGGCAACAACGGAAACGCAGACGATCTTCACCTCCTCGAACAAGCCGCAAAAGACGACGAACCCCTTGTCTGCGAACATGCTCAATGGGCAATAAAAAAAGTAAAAAGTGAGAAGTGAAATGAGAAAACTTTTAATTGCAACCAACAACAAGGGAAAGGTGAAAGAACTACACGACCTGCTCAAAGGTCTCGACGTTGAACTCGTCACCCCTGCCGGCATCGACCTCAAACTCGACGTGGACGAAGACGGCGCAGACTACGCCGAAAACGCCGCCAAGAAAGCCATCGCCTTCGCCCAAGCCAGCGGACTCGTCTCCCTCGCTGATGACTCCGGTCTCGAAGTGGACGCCCTCGACGGCGCGCCCGGCTTGCATTCCGCCCGTTATCACCCCAAGCCCGGCGCAACAGACGCAGACCGCCGCGCCTACATGCTGGAAAATTTGCAAGACAAACCGCGCCCGTGGAAGGCACACTTCCACGCCACGATTGCAATTGCAGTTCCCGCCGCCGACGTGCATTTTGCAGAAGGGAACTGCTACGGTGAAATCATCCCCGAAGAACGCGGCACAGGCGGTTTTGGCTACGATCCCATCTTCCTGTTTCCAGAGTTGAACAAGACCATGGCTGAACTCGAAATGGACGAAAAAAACCGCCTCAGCCATCGGGCAAAGGCGGTGATGAATGCAATCCATGTTTTGAAGAAACTCTTTGAAATTTAGCCTGTCTATCTATGCGCGTTGATGGTGAAGACGGTCTGCGGCATCCTCCGTGAGGGGAATATAGACCTGCACCCGCGTCCCCCTGCCCGGCGTAGACTCGATATTGAGCAGCCCGTTCACCAGTTCTGAGCGTTCGCGCAGGTTTACCATTCCCAGACTGCTGCTGGCTCTTTTATCATACGCCTCCGACATGGCTTTGACATCGAACCCCATGCCATTATCCGTAATTTGCAACAGGGAAATTCCCGCCTCCATCATCCTCAGGTTGACTGCGATGACCGGGGCAGACGCATGTTTACGGGCATTGTTAACCGCCTCTTCGATAATGTAAAAGATGACGCCCTGCTTGCCCATTTCCAACTGGCTGATGACCGTTTCGTCCAGGTCAATCGTCACCTTCTGGTCGTAGGTTTCCATCATCTTATCGGCCATGGCTTGCAACGCCGCGCTCAACCCCTGCGATTCTAGAATCAGCGGGCGCAGGGTAAAGAGCATGTGACGGATTTCCTTGGTGGTGCGGTGCGCCAGTTCCTCCAGTTTGACAATCTCGTCCGAGGCGCTCTTCAAGTCTTTTGCCATTAAACGGCGGATGATATTCAAACG
>CAILWD010000024.1 GCA_903837815.1 uncultured Chloroflexota bacterium
CGGAACTTTTTTTCCTGTATCCTGTTTTAACGATTGAGCAATAAATTGAACAATCGTACAAAAACCCACAGGAGAGAGCCATGTCCCACATCAAGTTGAGCTGGCGTAACATCATCATTGCAGCGACCCTGCCCGCCGTAATGGAAGTTATCTGGCAGTTGTATAACACCTACGTACCTGTCTATTTGCAGGCAGGCAATCCCGCATTCACCGAAGCGGGAGCTACCACCGTCGGCTTTGGGCTTGGACCCGCCCTGACGGGTTTCATTCTTGTGTTCGATAACATTGCGGGTTTGTTCATCAGCCCCATCGTCGGCGCATGGAGCGACAGCCTGCGCTCGAAATGGGGACGCCGTATGCCATTCGTGATCTTTGGTGTGCCCGTTGCCATCGCCGCCTTTATCTTCATCCCGCTCATCCCCATGGGCATCGCTCCTGAACTCAATGGGCAAACCGGACAACTAACCGGCCTGCTTGTCCCCTTCATCATCTCGCTTTTCCTTGTATTGCTTGCATTCGCAGTTGTCCGCCCCGTAGCGGATGTACTGATGTTCGATGTGACGCCGTCTCCCCAACGCGCCACCGCCAACGGGATTGCTGGCGCGATCGCCGGTCTGCTTGTGGTGATCACCGCCCTGGCTGGCGCGGCGCTTTATGACGTGTACGGACCGCTTCCTTTCTGGATCGCCGCTGGTCTAGCGCTTCTGATCTTTCTCCTCACTTGGGCATTTGTCAAAGAACCTGAAGAACTTGCCAGCGCAAAAGAGTTGGCGGGTGAAAAGTTCAATCTTGCAGGCATCATCAAATTCCTGCGTGACCAACCAGCAGAGAATCGCACCAGCCTGATATACCTGTTGCTCAGCAACTTACTCTCCTATGTGGCTCTTGCTCAAATGCAAGCCTTCCTCAGTTCCTACGGCGTCTTCTCCCTCGGCATGGAAGAATCTTCAGCCGCCATGCTCGTTGCCATCCCTGCGATTGCGTTCATGATCATCGCCGTTCCGGCAGGTCTGATCGCCAACAAGATCGGACGCAAAAATACCCAGATCGTCGGCTTGGTCGGATACGCCATCGGCGCTCTCGTCATCTACTTCTTCCCCGATGCAAGCATGCTCAACATCGGTCTGCTCATCTGCGGTCTGACCTGGCCTCTTGCAAACGTCGTCCAAGTCGCCATGATCGTGGACAGTGCTCCCGTCGAAACCTTGATGGGAACCTATACAGGCTTGCGCCAAATCGCTGTGACCCTCGGTTTCATCATTGGACCCATCCTCGGCGGGACTCTGGTCGAAGCGATGGGCAACGACTACCGCTGGGTTTGGCTCATCATGTTCGTCTTCCTCGTCCTCGCCGCGATTGCAATTCTGCCTGTGACAAAGGGCGAAGCGAAGAAAGAAATTTAGGAATTAGGTATATTAGGGATTAGGAATTGTGTAATTCCTAATCCCTAATTTGTAATCCCTTTATGATGATTGCCGTTCAAGTCCTCCTCGCCGTTCTCGTCCTCCTCGCGTTCTATGTCGCGTATGCCAACCACGTCTATAACCGCGTCCTGCCCCAATCCCGCCCCTGCGTGGACTGTGCCACTCCCGCCCATGTCAACGGCTACGACTTGTACTACCGCGAACTCGGCACGGACACAGGTGCCCCGCCTGTCATCCTCGTCCACGGCGGACCTGGTCACTCGAGCCTGAGTTTCAAGAATGGATTCGACTTCCTCGCCGAAGAGACGCGCGTCATCTTCTACGATCAGCGCGGATCAGGCAACTCGCAGATCAAACCGAATCCAGAAGACTACACCATTGAGCAACTCGTGGATGAACTCGAAGCCCTGCGCCGTGACGTGGTCAAAGCGGACAAGGTCATCCTCATCGGTCATTCCTTCGGCAGCGCGTTGGTTCAGCGCTACGCGCTCAAGTACCCTGAACATGTCGAGAAGATGGTCATCGCAGGCGGCATTCGAATCAACAACGGCATGAGTAACCGTTTCATATGGAAATATTTTGGCGGCGCGTTGTATTCCACTTCACTTGGCTTGCCACCCGTAGACCCGAAAGCCGCAGATGAATGGTTTACCAAATCGTCCGAGAAAGACAATCCCAACCGCCTGTTCGATAAAACGAACACCGCCATTCTTGAAGACACTGGCACAGTCTCCTTCGCCCCGTGGCGCGAAATTTCTTTCTCACTTGTTGGAGATGATTACAAAAAAGAACTCAGTCAACTGAATGTTCCAACCCTCTTCATCTACGGTACAGCGGACTCACCCTTTACAGGCAAACCCGTCGCCGATGAACTCTGCGCCACCCTCCCCAACTGCCGATCCGTCGAATTCACCCAAAGCGGACACTGGACATTCCTCGAAGAACCAGAAAAGTTTCAGCAAGTGCTAAACGATTTTCTTGATCGCTAAAAGATTTCACCACGGAGCGCACAGAGAACACAGAGTTTTTAAGAAGTTTTCCTCCGTGAACTCAGTGATCTCTGTGGTAAAAAATTCCGCATTCATCATTCTGCATTCTTCATTCCAAAATGACCTTCCCCTCCACATCTCCCCTCCGCCCTCCTTCATACAAAGGCTCCACCGAGCAGAGTCTTTACATCCCCATGTGTGATGGGACTCGCCTCGCAGTAGACCTCTACCTCCCGCGCGGACTCACACCCGAAACCAAAATCCCCGCCATCTTCGCCGCCACGCGTTATTGGCGAGCGCAACAACTCAAAGCGCCGTTCTCGTGGTTTCTCTCACTGCCCGACTCCGCCCGCAATTTTTTCACTGCCTTTGGTTACGCCATCCTCCGCATTGACATGCGCGGCACGGGCGCTTCGGAAGGGAATCATCCGCACCCGTGGTCAGCGACCGACCTCACCGATCTCTACGATCTGACCGAGTGGGTCACGCAACAACCGTGGAGCAATGGTCAAGTCGGCGGCTTCGGCAACTCGTATCAAGCCACCACTGCCGAAATGCTCGGCGCGTGCGGACATCCCGCCGTCACTTCCGCGCTTGTGCGCTTTAACGAGTACGACGTTTACACCGACATCGCTTTCCCTGGCGGCGTGCCCAACGAGTTCATGCTCACGCAATGGGCAGAGTACAACCGCGCCCTTGACGCAAATCAACTTCCCAAAAGCATGAGCGCGCTCGAGAAGGTTCTCGTCAAAGGCGTCAAGCCTGTTGGCAACCATCCCATTCCCAAACATCACAACCAGCAAGTGGATTCCGCGCTGCGTCACATCACCTTCCGCGATGACCTCGACCCCGAGCTCAACATCCGCATGGACGACATCAGCATGTTCACTCGCCCCACCACGCACGCGCTCGACCATTGGGGCAGTTGGTTCGACGCCGCCACCGCGAACGCCGTCATTCATCGCTTCGCCAACAATCCCCGCCCACAGCGTGCCGTCATCGGTGCGTGGAATCACGGCGCAACCCAGCATGTCGGCGCAAAGGAAAATCCATTTCCCTTGCTTCCTCAAATGAAGGAAGCCTTGCGCTTCTTCGACAA
>CAILWD010000025.1 GCA_903837815.1 uncultured Chloroflexota bacterium
ATGGCGAGGCGGGTCTCGAAGTCGGGGGCTTGAATATCGGCGGTCAGTCCCCACTCGAAGCGGGAGCGCAGGCGTTCTTCCAGCGTCACCAAAGACTTGGGAGGGCGGTCAGATGAAACGATGATCTGCTTGTCCTGTCCGTGCAGGGTGTTGAAGGTATGGAAGAATTCCTCCTGCGTAGATTCCTTGCCTGCAATGAACTGGATGTCGTCTACCAATAAAACGTCTGCAGAGCGATATTTCTCGCGGAAGGCTTGCGTGGTATGGGTACGAATGGCGTTGATCATGTCATTCGTAAATTCCTCGGAGGAAACATATAAAACATTCAAGCCGTTGGAATGACAGGCGTTGCCGATGGCGTGCAACAGGTGGGTCTTGCCTAATCCCACACCGCCGTACAGGAAAAGCGGGTTGTAGGCGCGGGCTGGCTTTTCGGCTACTGCCTGACAGGCTGCATGAGCGAGGCGATTTCCAGAACCAACCACGTAGGTGTCGAATATGTAACGTGGATTCAGATTAACGTGCCGCGCCTTGGGTTCGGGCGGGGTGATTTCAATGGATGCGGGCGCCTGTTCATCGGGGACGGAATGAGTTTCCGCTTCTGCCTGGGAAACAACAAAGTCGACCGTCACGTTGGAATTCAAAACCCCAATCAGCAATCGGCTGACTGTGGTCGCCAGGCGGCTTTCGAGCCAGTCGCGCGCATACGCGTTGCGGACGCCCACGGTAATCACCCCATTCTCGTAGGCAAGGGGACGCGTATCGCGCACCCAGGTGTCGTAGGATGCGCGGGGCATTTCCATTTGAAGTTGTGATAATACCGACTGCCAAGCCTGCTCTGCGTTCATAAAAATTCCTCGGTTTCAATGTGAGTGCATTAAATTGCCCGCCTGTTATCGCGGTTACATGAAAGAATATGTTTTAAAAAGGTTTTTTACAGGAATTGGGATATATGGGATATATATCCATTATATCAGCGTGTTGTCATTCTAGCAGATACCCGCCTCGAATAACAAGGCGACAGACCTACGTTAAGTTAAAAAGATTTGTTTTGTTAAGGTTTGATTATCTTAAAGAACGATGGCGCATTCCGTTTTGTTTCCTGCGTCTGACAGAACATACGTTTCAGCCAACAGCACCGTTTTATGTGATTTCACCCCCCATATATGGGCATGGAGGGCTTTTTTCAGGCAAAACCTGGATATATATCTTAAAAAATCGCAACCACGGATATTTTTATTTCATATCAAATGAAACTCCATTTTTTGTGATTCGTTTTGCAACGATTGAAGGATTCAACTGGGTTGGTGTCTGAATGTGCGGGGAACCCAAACCAAGATGGTCGTGCCTTCCTTCACAGTCGATGAAATATCCACTTCACCGCCGGCTGAATGGGCGCGGGTATGCATGTTCGCAAGTCCATGACCGATGGATGTCTTTATCCGTTCCAGGTCGAAGCCTTTTCCATCGTCGGTGATTTCCATCAGGACGCGGTCCTGTGTAGTCCAAACGGCAACCTGCACATTTTTGGCATTCGCGTGCTTGGCTACATTCGCCAGCGCCTCCTGACAAATATGAAATAAAGCCAGCGATTGCGTATGGGAAAGGTCCTGCAATTCCTCTGAGCCCGTAAAATTCACCTCAGAGAAGGTATTGGCGCGATATTCTGTAATCAAGCGCTTGATTCCGCTGACCAGACCCTCGTTACCCAATTGGCGGGGACGCAAATCGAGAATATAGGCGCGGATATCGCGGATTGCCTGGTTCAAACCGTCAATTGCGTGAAGGATGCGCTCTTTCGCAGATTTTGGATCCTCTTCCAAAGATAAATGCGCGCCTTCAAGCCCCAGCCCCACGCCGTAAATCGATTGGATGATGCCGTCGTGCAAGTCCATGCCGATGCGGTCACGCTCTTCCAAAACGGCAAGGCGGCGGGCATTGGCGTGCAAACGCGCGTTTTCGATGGCGAGTCCTGCCCAGGTGCCGACCGCAGTCAGCAGTTGGACGCTTCGCTGGTCGAAAGGTTCGGTGTCGCGGGTGGCGACACTCATCACGCCCATAAGATTTTCACCTGAAAGCAGGGGGATGCACGCGATCTGTTGGAATCCAGCCGCTACCACAGCATCTCGCAGGAAGTTGGTGTCATTTGCCAGTTGCACGCCGATCATGGATTTACGGCTCTTCGCCACCAAACCGGGGTAACCCTCGCCCACATGGAAAATGTTCTGTGTCCAAAATGCCTCGGCGGCTTGACCTCGGTGCAGGACCATGCGCAGGGTGGTCTTGTCATCCTCCAGCAGGAAGATGTCGCCCGCTTCGACCTTCATGTAGTTCATGACCAGCCCGAGGGTTTTGTTGAGAATCTCGTCGAGTTCCAGGCTGGAGGTCAGGGCGGAAGCAATTCCGTTGAGCAAGCCCATGTCCACATTGCGGCGGGTCAGGGTCAGGTCACGCTGCTTCATCTGCTCGTACAGGCGGGCATTGGTGATCGCCGTCGCGGCGTAGCCCGCCAGCATCTGAATGATCATTTCGTCGTCGGCGTTGAATTCGGGGGCGTCAATTTTGTCGGTCAGGTAAAGTTGTCCGAAGTGCTTATCGCCCGCGCGGATTGGCACACCCAAAAACGAGGTCATGCGTGGATGGTGCTGCGGAAATCCCACCGACTTGGGGTGATCCGCAATCACAGGCACGCGCATCGGAAACTCCGAGTTCATCAACTCGCCAAGCAAG
>CAILWD010000026.1 GCA_903837815.1 uncultured Chloroflexota bacterium
AACGGTTTTCGAGACCGTCCCATTCAACCACTCTGGCACCTCCCCAGTGCGCGGCACATTATAACCGAAAAAAATATCAAAAACTTCGGAAGTCTGGCAGACTTCCGAAGTTTAGTTTTATATTTCGATTGCTTCGTGTAGTTCGGGATAATACGTCTGCGGGACGCCGCGCTCCTTCAAAAGATTTTGCAGGGTCATCGCCTGCCGTTCTTCGCCATGGACAAGGAAAATTTGTTTGGCAGAATCTTTCACGCCCAGCGCATACTTCGTCAACAAATCCTGACCCGCATGACCCGAAAGTCCGCCGATGGTTGCCACATCACACTTGCGTTTGTGGACTTCGCCAAATATGTTGACCTCTGGCTCGCGGTCTGCCAGCCTGCGTCCCATGGTGTAGGGAGCCTGCCACGAGACGATACAAATCGTATTCTTTGGGTCGCCGATGTTATTGCGGATGTGATGTACGATACGTCCCGTTTCCGCCATGCCCGATGCCGAGAGGATGATCATCGGCTCCTTGCGTTCATTCAAGGCTTTGGATTCATCCACCGATTTGACGTAGGTCAGCATCTTGAAGTCCAGCGCGGGGTGACGGGCTTCCTGCACAAACTGGCGCGTCTCGTCGTCGAAACATTCGGGGTGATTGCGGAAAACCTGCGTGGCATTCACCGCCAGCGGACTATCCACAAAAACAGGCACATGCGGAACTTCGCCTTCGGTCATCATCTCGTTCAGGTTGTAAACCAGTTCCTGGGTACGTCCCACCGCAAAGGCGGGGACAATCACCTTGCCGCCACGCTCCACCGTCCGCTTGACCACGTCACGGAATTCGATAAAGGCGTTTTCGGGGTTGCTGTGCGACTTGTCGCCGTAGGTTGACTCCATGATCATGTAGTCAACAGCTTCGGGCAGGATGGGGTCGCGCAGCAGAGGCATTCGATACCTGCCGATATCGCCCGAAAACCAGAAACGGATTTTGCGTCCCTTTTCTTCGATTTCGAGCGAGATGGATGCCGACCCGAGGATGTGACCCGCCTCATGGAAGCGGGCGACCACGCCCGGGATTGGTTCAAACGCCTGATCGTAGTCCACGCCTTTGAGTTGGTTCGCCGCTTCCTCAGCATCCTGCTCGGTGTAGAGCGGTTCGATTGGGTCTTGCCCGCGCGCGGCGCGTTTCTTGTTGACGAACTCCGCATCTGATTCTTGAATCCGCCCCGAGTCGCGAATCATCAACCCGCCCAACTCGGCGGTGGCGCGGGTGGCAAAGATGCTCCCCTCGTATCCCTGCTTGACGAGGTTGGGCAAATTACCCGAATGATCGATGTGCGCATGAGAAAGAAGAACTGCGGCCACACTGCGCGGATCGTAGCGAAAATTCAAATTGCGCTCGTAGGTCTCGGCGCGTTTGCCCTGATACATGCCGCAGTCCAAAAGCAGTTTCGAGCCGTTGATTTCCAGCAAATGCTGCGTGCCAGTTACCGTGTGCGCCGCGCCGTGAAATTTAATTCGCATGTTTTACTCCTAAAGTTTTCAAAATTTGCGCGCCATATTTTTCCACCCGCGTGGGGCTTTCCTTCATCAACTGCGCCAGGTCCTCCATGTCTTTGGGCGGATTCTCGGCAAGAGCAGAGACATAGGGCTTCGGCAAAATAACATCGGACTCAACGCCCATTTCCATGCCCATTTTCTTGCGCCATAATTTGATTTTTTCCATCCGTCGCAAATAGGCGTCGCTGGGATTTTCGACCTGCTTGCGTTTTACCAGCGGCGCGCTCACTCCGTGACGGACTGCCGTCAATATTGCCTCGCCCCAAAGATGAATCTGCCGCTCGCTCAATCCCAGCGCCGAAAGATCGACCTTTCGCTCGGGTGGATTCTTCGACATCAGGATGAGCGTATCATCCACGACGACTTTATAAACGGGACGGTTAAGTTTTTCGGCTTCCACGTCGCGCCATTTACAGAGCGAAGCGAGAATGGTCAAATCGCGGATGGTCAGGTCTTTGCGGTTGGAGAAACGCTCCCAGGACTCGCCGTTGCTCTTTTGTTTTTGCTCGTCGAAGAAACAGGCGCGGACAAAGTCTTCCTTTGCAAAGTCAAGGCGTTCGTTTTCGAACAATTCCTTTTCCAGCACATCGCGCAGGTTGAAGAGATAATGCGTATCGAGCCGCGCATAGTGAATTTGTTCCTTCGTCAGCGGACGCGCCGCCCAGTTTGCCTTTTGGTGACGTTTATCGGTCTGGATTTGGAACTTTTCTTTCAGCAGCGTATCCAACCCGACGGCGGGGTAGCCCAGAACGCGGGCGGCGTGCATGGTGTCGAACAGGTTGGCAAAGGAGAAACCAAAATCGCGCCGCAGGCAGATCAGGTCATACTCTGCGGCGTGGAATATCTTTTCGACTTTCGGGTTCGAGAAAATGGGCGCGAGCGCGCTCAAATCCTTCAAGACCAGCGGGTCGATCAGGTAGTCTTCCTGAGCCGATGAAATTTGAACCAGACAGACCTGTTCGCGAAAAGCGTGCAGGCTGTTCGATTCTGTGTCCACTGCCAGGCGGCTTTGCGAAGCGAGGTCGTCGAGCATTTGGCGCAATAATTGTGTTGTGTTTACCCAAACAGGCGGAGGCAGGGTTTCAAGCATACGGGTTGTATTATAAACCTTTCAAACAGGCGAAGATGAAATCATCCTCTGCGGCGGAATAGGGCCAGCAGTCGGTCATATCCATATTGGAGATAATAGGATAGGATGAAAACCACAAGGGAGGCGGGGAACAGCCTGAACAGGATCAGGTCTTCCCCGCTCTGAACCGAAAAAATACCCGCCAGCCACCCCCACAGCGGACGGTGAATCAGGTAGGCAAAGTACGAAGCATAAGAAATGACGCCCGCCAGTTTCAATATAAAAGGAGCCTTGACCTTGGTTGCCAGCGCAAATGTCAGCGCTATCCAGGCGAGGATGAAGAATACCACAGCCAGGATATAAAGCGGGGATGTGGAACCGAGGTCCAGTGTCAGCGAAAAGAGAAAAGTTGCCAGCGCCGCCAGCGCCAGTTTGAGCCAGGGCTTTTCGCCCGAAAGCCAGTTCGAGAAGAAGTGCGGCCTGGCAAAGAGGATGCCCGCCAGGAAGACAACGAAGTATTTGAAGAAGCGTTCGTCGAGCAGTCCCGTCCACTGGTGAAGGGCGTAGGCGGCGGCAAAGACCAGCGCCGAGGCAACCGCCAGAGGCTTTGTGCTGCGCAGGTTCGCCAGCAGGATTCCAAAAATAAAATAGAACAAGAGGATGGCGCCGATATACCAGAGGGTGACGACAGGCTTGGCATAATTCGGCGCGAAAATAAACTGCGCGCCGGTCAGGTAAATTGGCAGGTTGTATTTTTTGAACGAAATTCCCAGTACGAAAATGAACAAAGCCAGTCCCAGCAGGTAGGGCGGATAGACTCTAACCAGACGGGAGACAAAAAACGAAACGCTTCCCTTGTTCTGCTTTTGGATGGAGCGTTCGGCGAAATATCCTGAAATGAAAAAGAAAATGCCAAGCAGGATGCCTTCGAGGTACGGGTTGAGTAATTCGAGCGGGCGGCCAAAGAGCGTCATCCCGTATGCGTCGCTGTGATGGAACATCAGGATCAGGATGGCGAAGGCGCGAAGGATGTCGAATTCGTGGATTTTTGCGGGGGTGTTGCCTTTCATCAATCCTCCATGGCAGGGGATAGATTCTTTTCCATGACCATGCCGTCTTCGCCGTCGTTGTAGTAACCGCTCCAGATGTCGGTGGTAACGTATCCGTCCTTTTCATACATGGAGATGGCAGCCTGATTCGAAAGGCGGACGGTGAGGCGGGAGCGGGGGACGCCCAATTTGGATTCGCAAGCGTGGAGCAGGGCGCGCCCGATTCCTCTCCGCCTGTAGTTTGAATCAACCGCGATGGTGGCAATCCAGCCCCAGCCGTCGCGCGGACGCGGATCCCCGGCCACGAATCCGACCATTTGCCCATCCGCCATCGCTTTGAGTCGAATCACTTCGGGGAAGGTCAACACAGCAATCAAGTCAAACAGCGACCAGGCATCCTGGTCGAAACTTTCTTTTTCCAGTTTACGGAGGGCGTTGAGGTCGAGAAGCGAGGCGGGGACGATTTCCATGTGGGGAATTGTATCAATAAAAAAGTGGAAAGCGGGGTTCCACTTTCCACTTTTTTCGGATGGTTGTTGTTTATCCCTTGCTGCTGGTCTTGCCGAGGAAGTTGTCCAACATGCTGGTGAATTCCATCGGGAAGATGTACTTGGTGGAGGGGCTGTTGCCGATGTTCTTGAGCGTCTCGAAGTATTGCAGGGTCATGGTCTTCTGGTCAACGGTCTTGGCGGCGTTGTAGATGGCTTCGAGCGCAACGGCAAAGCCTTCGGCGCGCAATGCCTGCGCTTGTTTTTCGCCTTCGGCGCGCAGGATGTTCGATTCGCGTTCGCCCTGGGCTGAAAGGATTGCCGCCTGCTTGGTGCCTTCGGCGCGGTTGATGGCTGCCTGCTGGTCGCCCATCGACTCGGTAACGAGGGCGCGACGCACGCGTTCAGCGGTCATCTGGCGGTTCATGGCTTCCTGCACGTCGCGCGGCGGGACGATCTCGCGAATTTCGACGTTGGTGACTTTCACGCCCCAGCGCTCGGTAACTTCGTCGAGGCGGGTGCGGAGTTGGTTGTTGATATGTTCGCGTTGCGAAAGGACATCGTCCAGCATAATGCCGCCGATGACGGCACGCAAAGTGGTTGCCGCAATGCCTGCGGCGGCGGTTTCAAAATTGCCGACCTGCAACACCGACTGGGTGGGTTCCATCACCTTGAAGTACCATAAAAAGTCAATCGAGATGGGCGCGTTGTCTTTGGTGATGGAGGTCTGCTGCGGAATTTCGCGCACCTGTTCTCGCAAGTCCGCCTTGATGCCGCGGTCGACGATGGGAATGAGGATGATGATACCCGGTCCCTTTGCGCCCACGCAACGCCCCAGCCGAAAGACGACCAGACGCTGGTATTCGGGAACAATGCGAATGGCGTTGGCGAGGAAGACGAAAACAATCAACACCAATGCGCCGATAATGCAAATCAGGCTGCCGCCTAATACTTCCATAGGTTTCTCCTTTTGAATTTATGACGGTTCGGATTAAATTTTTTCCACCACGAGGATGAAGCCCTCGCGTCGAATCACACGGATGGGACTGCCCGCTGGAATTTTTTCTTCGCTTCGCGCCGACCAAAGCTCCCCGTTGACATAAACGCTGCCTTCGCTAAAAATTTTCGATCTTGCTTCCCCAACTTGCCCGATCAAGATTTCCAAATCATGCGCGGGGCGGGCTGCAGCAGATTGAATGGTCTTCCGCACGGCAATCCACAAAAATGCGGCCAGCAGGGTGGATGCAAGTACCGCCACCAGCGGGTTTACGCTGGGTTTCCAACCGTCTGCAGTAAAGAGAAATACCGACCCAATCACCAGCAGCAGGATGGAGATTCCCAGATACAATTCACGCTTTGGTTTTTGAATGGCATATACAAAGGGGGCAACGCTCAGAAAAAGCAGGACCAACGACCAGCCATTAAAGGACAGGTTGTAAACCGCATATCCTGCCAGCGCCAGGCAAAAAAGCGCCCCGATCTCGAGCGCCCCGGTCCCAGGGGTAACCAGAGACATCAAGGCGAGTAAAACGCCGCCGAGCAGGACCAGATACGCAATATTGGGATCCAGCAGAAAGTCCATTTATGCCTCCATTCGATTATACAACAAGAAGAGTTCAATTCATGTTAATGTACGCACGGGTGGCATCGGAAGTTGCCCAGGCGAAGTAGTACTAAGGTTGTATAATAAACTTGCTAAATTCAAACCTTTGGAGTCTCTGTGAAATTTCAAAAAATTTGCGTTATCGGGCTTGGCTATATTGGTCTTCCCACCGCTTCCACCTTTGCCGCGCATGGCGTCCACGTGATCGGCGTGGACATCAATTCAAGCATTATCGAAACTCTCAACCGGGGCGAAATCCACATCCACGAGCCGGGGCTGCAAGACGCGGTAAAAACGGCTGTCCAGTCGGGTAATTTCAAAGCCGCCGCAAAACTCGAAGAGGCAGATGCCTTCATTATTGCCGTGCCGACGCCGTTCAAGGAAGATAAGCTGGGCGAACATAACGGCATGACCTATAAACTGGCAGACATGTGCGCTGTCATCTCCGCCGCCGAATCCATCGTCCCGTTTTTACGGAAGGGGAATCTCGTCGTGCTGGAATCGACCTCGCCGCCTCGTACCACCGTCGATTTGGTTGCCCCCATCCTCGCCCGCTCCGGGCTTCAGGCTGGTCGCGACTTCCACCTGGCATATTCCCCGGAGCGGGTTTTACCCGGACAAATCATGCGCGAGTTGATCGAAAATGCCCGCGTCATCGGCGGCGTGACTCCGGAATCAGCGCAGGCCGGCAGCGACCTTTATGCCACCTTCGTTAAAGGGAAAATCATCCAGACCGATGCGACCACCGCCGAAATGGTCAAATTGATGGAGAACACCTACCGCGACGTGAATATTGCCGTCGCCAACGAGTTCTCGCGCCTTGCCGATAAATTCGGCGTGGACGTTTGGGAGGCGATTTCGATTGCCAACCTGCACCCGCGAGTCAAAATCCTCAGCCCCGGACCCGGCGTCGGCGGGCATTGCATCAGCGTGGACCCCTGGTTCTTTGTTGAAGCCGCCCCGGAGTTGACCCCGCTCATTTATCACTCCCGCAAGGTCAATGATGCCCAGCCGCATTTCGTGGTGGAAACCGTCCGCCGCGCGCTTGGGCCTTTGAAGGATAAAAAGGTCGCCGTTCTTGGGCTGGCGTACAAACCCGATGTGGACGACTTGCGTGAAAGCCCCGCCAATGAAGTTGTCCATTTGCTGCAAGCCGAAGGCGCAAAGGTCAAGGCTTGGGAACCTTTCAAACCCAATGCCGATATGCGCGGAATCCACATGGCGCCTAGTTTTGAAGATGCGGTTGCCGATGCCGACCTGTTGCTGCTCCTGGTCAATCACACCGAATTCAGGCGGTTATATCCGGCCGCAGTTGCCGCGAAGACCAAAGCCCGCATTCTGGTGGATACCGTCAACGGCTGGGAACGGGAGGCGTGGCAAAATGCAGGCTTTGAGTTTTTCCGCCTGGGCGACGGCAAATCCAAAATCGTAAATCCAAAATCGTAAATCGTGAAAATTCTCTCTGTCTTTGGCACGCGCCCCGAAGCTGTGAAAATGGCGCCCATCGTAAAACTGCTGGCCCGAACCGCAGGCGTCGAATCGCGAGTCTGCGTCACCGCCCAGCATCGCCAGATGCTAGACCAGGTTTTGGAGTTGTTCGAGATCAAGCCCGATTATGATCTCGATTTGATGCGCGAGAGTCAGACCCTGGCGCAGGTCAGCGCGGGGATTTTTACACACCTCGATCCTGTTCTCGCGGAATTCAATCCGCATTGGGTGCTGGCTGTCGGCGACACCACGACGGTTGTCACCACGTCGCTGCTGGCTTTCTATCGCAAGATTAAGTTCGGTCACATCGAGGCGGGACTGCGCACGCATAACAAATGGCATCCCTTCCCCGAAGAAATCAACCGCAGGCTGGCAACCGTCACCGCCGACCTGCACTTTGCGCCGACGACCTGGTCACAGGGAAATTTGCTGCGCGAGGGGGTTGATGCCGCAAAGATATTCGTCACCGGCAATTCTGTGATCGACGCGCTCCAATATGTTTCTGCCCAGCCTGAACCGCAGGAAATCAGCCAGTTGATTGCGGGCAAGCCAAAAACGAGTAAACTGATTCTCGTCACCGCCCATCGCCGCGAAAATTTTGGTCAGCCGTTGGAAAACATCTGCCGCGCCCTGCTCGAACTGGCAAGCCGCGGGGATGTGGAGATTATTTACCCCGTCCATCTCAACCCAAACGTGCAGGAGCCTGTCAACAGGCTGCTTGGCGACGCGGAACACATCACCCTTTTGCCTCCGCTGGATTACCTGCCCCTTGTCCATTTGATGAAACACGCCACCCTCATCCTCACTGATTCCGGTGGGATTCAGGAGGAAGCGCCCGCTTTTGGCGTCCCGACCCTTGTCCTGCGCGAAGTAACCGAACGCCCGGAGGGGGTGGAAGCGGGGACACTCAAACTGGTTGGAACAGAGACCAGTTCCATCGTGCGGGAGGCGAAGCGTCTTTTGGAAGATGAAACGGCGTATGCCGCGATGTCGGGGGCGGTCAATCCGTATGGAGATGGTCACGCGGCGGAAAAAATCCTGGCTGCCCTGTTGGAGCGGTGAAAAATTCATGCCCATTCCGCTTTAATAGAGAGTGCATATAATAATGGGCTAAAATAGAGTTATGCAGAAATGTCCGAATTACCAAGCGGCAACCTGTCAGAACAAGGCTACCCTGAGAGCACGCGGAAAAAGGCAGCCGAAATGTATGTGGATGGAGGCAATTTGCGGCGGATTGCCCGTCATTTGAAGGTTCACCTCAAACCGTCTCATTGTGGGTGACGGATGCGGCAGAGGCGTTGCCGAATGCGCCGATGCCAGAAGAAGTCAAGGAGGCTGAAATGGATGAAATCTTCAGGTTTATCGGTGATAAAAAACAGAATCTGCATTCTGACCATTGTAGACCGCAAAACCAGATGTATTTTGGGCTGGGCAGTGGTCTGGGTAGGCGCCCAAGAAGCAATTCAAGGTGTTGTTGACCAAGCGCCGAAAGCAAAACAATATACTACAGTGATGGGTTTGGTAGAACTCATGTTATGGACTTCGTTCGCTCACGATAATTGACACTCTCAAGAACCCTTCTCGCAACGACATTAGAAAAATCAAGGTATAATTTTTGCCGTATGAGCCTAGAAACCAATTCCAGTAAAACGAAAATCTGCCCCACCTGTGGAACACGCCTGAGCGAAAACGCAGCGCGCTGTCTGGTGTGCGGCACAGAGTTTGCCGCCAAGCCCGAACCCAAAGCCGTCAAAAAGGTGGAGAAATCGGTGCAAGCCAGCCGTATGCCCATGGTGACTTTAAGCCTGCCTGTTGCCGTAGGCATCCTTGCCGTGGTGATCATCCTCATTGGGGTCATTTCTTTCATTTCACTGCGGGCTGCCGCCCCTGAGGGGACTTTCGATGCCGTGGAAACCGGCACCCCAACTGAAACGGCCACCGTCACGCCGACGGTCACTGCCACGTTGATTCCAACCGATGTCCCCACTGCTACCAACATTCCGCCTTTCGATTACACAGTTGCCGAAGGTGATGGGACCTGCGGTTTTATCGCAGCGCAGTTCAAGGTATCGGTTCAAAGCATCATCATCGAAAACAACCTGCCTGCCAGTTGCCCGATCAGCGTGGGACAGGCGCTCAAGATTCCATATCCAACTGCCACCCCGCCCCCACCGCCAACAACCACCCCGCTGCCAGTAGATGCGACCAAACAGGCTTGCGAAACCGTCCCGATCACCGTTCAGGATGGCGACACTCTTTCGACCATCGCGGCGAACTATGCCGTCCCGCCTGAGGCGATCAAGGAATTCAACGGCAAGACCACCGACAATGTGTTCACAGGCGAGAATTTGTTAATCCCGCTTTGCAGACGCGCCGCCACGCCCGGTCCCACGCCGACGGCAACCATCCCACCGCCCTACCCCGCTCCCAACCTGCTTCTGCCTGCGGACGGCGCCGCCTTCACACTGGCAAATGATGTGGTCACCCTGCAATGGGCATCGGTGGGAACCCTGCGCGACGCCGAAGCCTACCAGGTCACAGTGGAAGATGTTACAGCCGACCAGACCCGCCGACTGACCGATTTCGTCACCGATACCAAGTACATCGTCCCGACCTCCTTCCGCCCGAAGGATAACGTGGCTCACGTTCTGCGCTGGTGGATTACCCCCGTCCGCCAAACCGGCACCGATAATCAAGGTCAGCCGATTTGGGTGAACGCTGGTGCAGTCAGCGACAAACATGTCTTTACCTGGGTCGGGGTCGCCGTTGAGGGTACACCCAGCCCGTAGATTGAATCAAATGACTTGCGTCAGACCAACTCCCTGTCCAGACAAACGGCAGGGAGTTTTTGCAAACCCCAGGCAGTTGACAAGCGCCCTTATATTCGCTAAACTATACGAAAAGACTACGCGCTATCTAATCGCAAGGTAAGGACTGAACTATCATGCCAAAAGCAACTGATTCTGCACATTTAACCAGCAAGACCCTGCTCCCCACGGCCATCAGCAGCTGGGAAATGTTTATGTACGACCAGGGGCGTTCCCCCAATACCGTGAAAGCCTTTCTTTCCGATGTCCGTCTGCTGACTCACTTCCTCCCTCCCGATCAATCTCTTGGAAACATCACCACAGATGAACTCAACCGCTTCTTCTCGTGGATGGAAAAGGAACGTGGAATCCCGTGTAGTCCCAAGACCCTTTCACGGCGCATCACCTCGGTCAAATCGTTCTTCCGCTGGCTGAAACAGTATGGCGTCCTGTCCATCGACCCTGCCGAAAAGGTGGTACAGCGTTCCGCCATTAGTCCACTGCCGCAGGTTTTGACCAACGACGAGTATGAAACCGCGCTCCTGGTTGCCGACCGCCAGCGCCGCAACACAAAGCGTAAAACCGATGCGCGTTCCTTTACCCTGCTCTATCTCTTGCTGACCACGGGAATCAAGAAGAGCGAGTGTCTGGGCATCCATGTCAACCACATCGACCTGGAAGCCAAGAGCGGACCTCACGTTTTCATCCGCTACTCCAGCCCCGCCAACCGTTATAAGGAACGAAAAATCAAATTGCAAGACGACTGGATTGTCGCCTACAAGGAATATCTGGCGCAGTATAAACCCGTGGACAAAGTCTTCGCCTGGTCGCCCCGCCGGCTGGAGTATCTACTCGAAGACATCGGCGCGGAGGCGGGGCTCACCAAACACTTATCTTTCGATATGTGCCGCTGGACTTGCGCCCTGCGCGATTATCAGACTGGCATGGAAGCCGACGCCATTCGCCAGAAACTTGGGGTCTCCAAGATTCAATGGCGCGAGTTGTTCATCAAGATCAAGCAATTGAACGGTGAAATGAAATAGCCCCCCGAAAAATCCCGTCTTGGCAGGCGGGATTTTTTATCCACCTTTTTCGCGGGTGCGCGAGATGGAAAAATAAAGGACGCTGGTGGTGGATTCTGTCAATCGGTGGATATGCGAAGGACGATACCCCGGCACCCAGACGATTTCATCCCCGCAACACAGAAGGGGCCATTTTTCTCGGGCACGCTGCGGCATTTTTACGTTGACAAAAAAATCGGACAATTTCTGGGTGTGGCCATCCATCCCCAAAGGGGGAAATTGGTCTCCCTGGTGACGAACTCGCAGTTTGAGCGGTTTGGTCAAATTCTTTGCGTCCAGCCAGACCTGGAATGGGTCATCGTTTTGTTCTGCCTGTTCCCGCGCCAGAAGTTGAAGCCTCCAGCGTTCGCTGCTGAACTTCCAGCCGCCGGCGAGTTCCACCTGACCAGGCATGGAAACCGGCATAGCAGACATTTCAACCAGTTGGGGCCAGAGGTTGAAGGGAAGTTCCGCGTCTAATGTGCAGATATATATGTGATTTGCCTCGCGCAACATGCGCAGCCCGCCTTTTAAGTCCATCCGGAAGGAGGCGTGGCCGGGGTCGTTGATCGCGGCAATGGCACGGTCTAGGGTGGCGTAGGTCAAATCTACATCGGGCAACAGGCTTTGCATGGAGTATTTGATCAAATTGCGCTGTAAACCAGAGGAATACCGGGCAAGTTCTTGCGCATCGAAGGTAACGGAATGCCGGTCGGTCTCGATCACAGATTTCTGCCAGGCGGATTCGAGCATATCCATCAACATGGCATGATCGCCTTTGAGCGCCTGTGACATGCGCAGGACAGCTTCGCGAAATTTCGGATTGTAGGTTTCCAGGCTTGGAATCAACAGGTGGCGGATACGGTTGCGCTGAAAATCGATCGAGTCGTTGCTAGAATCATGCTGCGGGCGCAGCCCATTTGCCGCACAATAAATGACGGTCTCTTCGTGCCACATACCCAACAGCGGGCGCACAATCGGTATTTGCGGGTCAAAACTCCTGATAATCGACCGGTATGACATACCCTTCAACCCGCTGAGCGCGCTGCCACGGATGAAGTGCATGATGATGGTTTCCACCTGATCATCTGCCGTATGACCCACTGCCACCGCCTGGGCATTTCGCTCCCGTGCAAGCGTGAACAGAAATTGGTAGCGGAGGTTACGCGCGGCTTCCTCAATTGACAATCCCTCCCGTTCGGCATGGGCGCGAACATCTTCGGATGCAGTGTGAAAACCAAGCATCAAGCGCGAAGCGGTCTTCTCAACCATGAGGGCATCTTCGCCAGACTCCGGGCGCAGTTGATGATCAAAATGCGCGACGAATACCTCGTAACCAGCCTGCCGCAAGGTATCCAGCAGGCACAGGCTATCCGGTCCGCCTGAGACGCCAACAATGATCAGGCGGTCTTTGACCAGCCCGCACTCGTCCCGCAAAATGGATTCGATGTTTTCAGACATCCCTAAACCTGGTACAACTCCACCAGCACGCCGCCCGTTGATTCGGGATGGATGAAGGCATAACGCTTGCCATCGGAAGCGGTACGCGGCTCCTCATTAATCAGGCGGATGTTCTTCGCCTTGAGTTGAGACATCATCCCGTCGATGTCGTCCACTTCGAGGCAGAGGTGGTGCATCCCAGGTCCGCGCTTGGCGAGATATTTGGCAATGCCTGAGTCGTCGGTGGTCGGCATCACCAGTTCCACTTCGGCGCCGGCAACGGGCAAAAACGCCACCTGAGATTTCTCGGCGGGGACATCGCGCAATTCGTGCAGTTTGATTCCCAGCGCGTCGCGCCAGAACAGAAGCGACTTTTCCATATCGTCTACGACGACGGCAACATGATTCACGGCTTTAATTTGGGGCATGGGTTCCTCTGATTAGTGAGATTGATACGCCTCCATTTTACTCGAAGTTTTTTTGAGGTAATCGGCGATTGATGATTTTAATTCCCTACCATTTTGGTGTAAATATGATACAATACCTGTGCAAAACCTTTGCAAAATGGAGAAAACATGCCTTTCAGTCAAAACCCCGCCTTCAACCTAAAAGTCGTTTTGCAGGAGACCAAAATCCCTGCCGACACGCTTCGCGCATGGGAGCGCCGTTACGGGCTTCCGCAACCGGAGCGCACGGCGGGCGGACATCGCTTGTACTCGCAATACGACATCGAAACCATCAAGTGGCTTTTGGAGCGTCAGGGCGAAGGGCTTTCCATCTCCCGCGCTGTTGACTTGTGGAACGAGCATCGCGATTCGGGCGTTGACCCGCTGGATGGGTTTGCGCCCCAGCCTGAAGCGGCAGTTCCCGCCATTTATGTGCCGCCCAACACCTCGCTGGATTCCCTCCGCGCCAGGTGGATTGGGGCTTGCATGAAATTCAGCGAATCGAACGCCGAGCAGGTTTTGAATCAGGCATTTTCCATTTTTCCAGTCGAAGCCGTCTGCGCGGAAATTCTGCAAAAGGGCATGGCGGAGATCGGCGGCATGTGGTACGAGAATGCCGTGTCGATTCAGCAGGAGCATTTCGCTTCGGGGCTTGCCACGCGGCGGCTGGATTCGCTCTTGAGCGCCTCCCCTGCCCCATCGCGCAACCAGACCGTGCTGGTGGGATGTCCGTCCAACGAGTGGCACACCTTCACGCCGTTGTTGATTTCGCTCCTGCTCCGCCGCCGCGGGCTGAACGTAATTTACCTCGGAGCCAACGTCCCCGCCGAAGATTTTGCCGAGACGGTCAAATCGGTGCGCGGCAAACTGCTGATTTTGGTGGCGCAGACTTTAATCACCGCCGCCGCATTGCAATCCACCGCGCAGGAATTGGCGAGGCTGGAAATTCCCATCGGCTACGGCGGGCGGATTTTCAACCTGCTGCCCAACCTTTCCCAGCACGTGCCTGGCTATTACCTCGGCGCTTCGATTCCGGGTTCGCTGGATACCGTCGAAGCGTTGCTGCAAAACAAGGTCAAGCTCAATCCAGTTGTGTCCGCTGGAAAAGAATATCTCGAAGCGCGCGAAGCGTTCATTGCCAAACGGGCAGGCATCGAAAGCAGTGTGCGAGAAAAATCTGCCTCGTATAAAATCGAAACCGAAGAACTCAATACAGGCATTCATTTTTTGGGAGACAACATCGCCGCCGCCCTGCAATTTGGAAATATGGGACACCTGACCGGCGAAATAGATTGGCTGAAGACCCTCTTCGAGTATCACGAAAAGCCGCTCAAAAAACTTTCGACATTCATGAAGGTTTATGCTCAGGCAGTCGAGAAGCAAATCAACGGGCAGGGCAAGCCGATTAAGGAATGGTTGAATGAGCAGGCGAAAGCGTAATTTTTAAGTCAAGAGTTTACTGTTAACCAAAAAGAGAGGAGAAACCATGAATACTCGCATCGTTACCGACAGCGCCTGTGACCTGCCAGCGGAAGTGGTCAGCGAACAGGCAATCACCATCATCCCGTTGTATATCAATGTGGGCGATGAAAGTTTTCTGGACGGGGTCAACCTGACGCGGGAAGAATTCTACGAACGGCTGCCCAATTACAAATCTGCGCCAAAGACTGCCACCCCCAGCATCGAGACATTTCTCCAAGCCTACGAACGGCTGGCAAATGAAGGGGCACAGGCGATTCTATCCATCCACCTTTCGGGGACCCTGAGCGCAACCATCAACGCGGCGCGGACAGCGGCGGAGCAGTTCACCCGCATCCCCGTCACCGTGCTGGACTCAACCCAATTGAGTCTCGGTGAAGGCTTCATTGTGGAGAAAGCCGCTCAACTGGCAAAGGTCGGCAAAACCGCAGAGGAAATCGTCGAGGCGCTGCACAAGTTCATGAAACGCGCCTACGTCTTCGCCTCGCTGCGGACTCTCGAATACCTGCGGCGCGGCGGACGCATGAATTTTGCAATTGCCAAATTCGGCGAACTTCTGCAGATCAAACCTTTGCTGTACATGAACATGGGCAAAGCCTCGGCGCACCGCACGCGCACAAATCACCGCGCCCGTGAACGCCTGCTTGACTGGCTGGCAGAGTACGCGCCCTACGAGAAACTTGCCATTGTCCATGCGGGCGTGCAAGCAGAAGCCGAAGCCCTGCGCGAACAAATCCGCTCGTTCTTTCCTGAAAGCGGCAACGTGCCGATTGTCCAGATTACCCCGGTCCTCGGTTCCCATCTCGGCATTGGGGCGATTGGGTTCGCTTGTATTTCAGTGGAGTCCAACGTCTCCTGACGTTGGCATTCGCTTCAAAAGTCTGGAGACTTTTGAGTCCGCTTACTCGAAGGAATAAATTTATGAAACTTGCAAAACTCATCTCCCTGCTCGGCGTCCTCGCCATGACTGCTGTTTTGATTTACGGCTTCACGGTCGGCGACTTCTTCGGCGAAGGCAGCCAGTTGACCGCCATGCCGTGGGGCATTGTCTCCCTCGTGGATTTGTACACGGGCTTCATCCTCTTCTCTAGCTGGATCATCTACCGTGAAAAGTCCCTGCCCGTCGCCATCCTGTGGACGATTGGCATGATGCTGCTTGGTTTCTTCGCTGGCAGTTTGTACGCCTTCCTCGCCCTGCGATCCAGCGGCGGCGACTGGCGCAAATTCTGGCTTGGGAAACATGCCTGAATAACCACAAAGGCAACAAAGGAACACAAAGGAAAATCCCTAAAAAAACTTCGTGACCCTTTGTGACCCTTCGTGGTTGAATCAACTTTCAAAATGACCCAATCCAAATCACGCGAATTACTCGACGAGTTCCGCGCCATTTTTGCGGGACGGAACTCCTTCCTCGACGCCATCCTGCCGCCGATTCTTTTTCTGCTGATCAACGGGCTGGCTGGATTCCAAGCCGCCATGTGGGGCGCGCTTGGGCTTTCGGTGGTGATAGCCGCCTTGCGAATCATTCGCAAGCAATCCTTGCTCTACGCGCTGGCTGGAGTTGGGAGCGTGGCGATTGCCATTGGCATCGTGTGGATTTTGGGCAAGTCCGAAGGCTTCTTTCTGCCGGGGCTGGTCAGCGGAAGCATGACCCTGTTGTTGACCATCGTCAGCCTGGTCATCCGCCGCCCGATGGTGGCGTGGACAAGTTTCATCGCCCGCCGCTGGCCCTGGGACTGGTACTGGCATCCGCAGGTGCGACCAGCCTACAGCGAGACGACTTTCGGGTGGGCTGTCTTTTTCGCCGCCCGTCTCTTCCTGCAATATTCCGTCTATCAAAGCGAAGATGTCACCCTGCTGGCTGTGACCAATTTCCTCACGGGCTGGCCCTTCACCATTTTATTGTTAATCCTCACCTACCTGTACGGGACATGGCGACTGGTTCAGTTGAAAGGTCCCAGCGTGGAGGAATTCAAGAACAACGTCCCTCCGCCGTGGCAGAGTCAACGGCGCGGGTTTTAAGATAACTGATGTTATGCACCCAGCCGTGATTCCCTGAGCGGAGCGAAGGGTCTCTGAGGCAATCGTAGAGGTTCTTCGCTCCGCTCAGGACGACACTGCGTAACATCAGTTAAGATAAAAAGGAGAAATTTTATGAAAGAAGCGGAACGCAAATCATTGGTTGTTTTCATCATCCTCATTGCAGTTGGGGTTTTGGTGGCTTTGGCTGGAAGTCAAAACGGCGGCTCGGTTGCGGGGATTCCAGTATTCGCCATTTTGGTCGGGCTGGCATTCCTCATTCAATGGCTGGTATTCATCCCCGCGTATATCTTCCAGACCGAGAAGTTTTTCGACCTGACAGGAAGCATCACCTACATCTCACTGGTTGTGATTGCCGTCCTCCTCAGCCCCAACCTGGACCCGCGCTCGATTTTACTCGCCGCGCTGGTCATCGTTTGGGCGCTGCGTCTCGGCTACTTCCTCTTCACCCGAATTAAAAAAGCAGGCAAGGATGACCGCTTCGATGAACTCAAGCCGTCCTTTTTCCGCTTTCTGAACGTGTGGACGATTCAAGGCTTGTGGGTGACGTTCACCGCCGCCGCCGCGCTGGTGGCAATCACCGCCTCCACGAGACAGGAAATGGATTGTTACGCGGTGATCGGTGCGCTAGTCTGGTTGTTCGGTTTTATTTTCGAAGTGGCCGCCGACGCGCAAAAGAGCCGCTTCAACGCCGACCCCGCCAACAAGGGGAAGTTCATCCAGACGGGACTGTGGGCACGCTCGCGCCATCCCAACTACTTCGGTGAGATCGTCCTTTGGCTCGGCGTGGCGATCATCGCCGTGCCCGTCTTGCAAGGCTGGCAATGGATCGCCATGATTTCACCCATTTTCGTCACCCTGCTTTTGACCCGCGTCAGCGGCATTCCCCTGCTCGAAAAGAAAGCAGACAAGAAATGGGGCGGGCAGGAAGATTACGAAGAATACAAAAAGAAAACGCCTGTGTTAATCCCCAAATTGTAAATTCACCGTAGAGGCGACCCGACGGGTCGCCTCTACCAAATCGGAGGAAATATGATCATCAAAGTTCTACAAATCATCGCAGTCATTGCCACCATCCTGACGGGGCTTGTGTCCCTCGTCAACCCGCGCGGGGTGGAAGGCTTCACGGGGCTGACCGCACTTGGCGGACGCGGCATCACCGAGATCCGCTCGATACTTGGCGGGGTTTTCATCGGGCTGGGGATCGCCGTATTTTTACTTGGCACACGCGAGACCTATCAAATGCTCGGCATCACCTATCTCGCCATCGGCTTGGTTCGGATTGTCTCCATCTTTTGGGACAAGTCCTCGGTGCAATCCAACTGGATAAGTGTTGCGATTGAGATCATCTTCGGCGTGATTTTGTTGCTGCCAGCATGAACAAACTCAAAGATAAAGTTGTCGTTATCACAGGCTCCACACGTGGATTTGGATTCGCCATCGCCGAGTCGATGCTCGAAGCGGGAGCAACTGTCGCGGTCACAGGCAGAAGCCAGAAGGCAGTCGAAGACGCGTTGACCAGTCTCCAGCCCAAGGGTCGCGTGAGCGGATTTGTGGTAGATGTCCGCGAAGAAGAACAAGTCTACAAACTGGTGGATGATGTCCTCGCGGAGTTTGGTCGCATCGATGTTTGGGTCAACAACGCGGGATATTCCAACGCGGCGGGCTGGATGCTGGACATGAATCCGCAGGACGCTTTGGACATGTTTATGTCGAACAACCTCGGGGTTTTGCAATGCACGCAGGCGATCATGCGTTATATGCTGCCGCGCAAAGTGGGAATGCTGGTGAACATCTACGGCAACGGAAGTTTTTTGCGCCCCGCCTCGCCCACTGGACTCTATGGCACGACCAAAGCCTGGCTGACTTCATTCACGCGCACCCTCGCTGTTGAACTCAAAGGCAGCGGTGTGCAGATTTTGGGATTCAGCCCCGGCATGATGACCACCGACATGCTGACCAGCCCCAATGTGGTCGGCGAGCGCGGACGGGAGATGTTGAAGAATTTCGGCTTCGTCCTGCGTTTCCTCGGCAGACCCGCAAAATATGCGTCGGACAAACTGGTGAAAGCCGTTGCAAATCAACGCGGCGAGTTTGTCGAAGTCAAATTGTTCAAGCCGTGGACTCCGCTTTTCGGGTTGATCCGCGTGGGATGGGAAAACCTGACGAAGACAGGGAAGACGCCTGTGTTTGAGTTGAAGGTTCAGGAAGCGTACCAGCCAAAATTTTTATCCATCACAAAACCCGAAGGCTAACCACAGAGGCACCGAGACACTGAGAAAGACAAAAAAGAAACTCCGTGCCTCCGTGTCTCCGTGGTTAATTTTGAAAAAGGAATTATGAACAACAAACGTCTTTTCTCCATCATCCTCGTCGTCTTCATTGACCTGCTCGGTTTCAGCCTGATTCTTCCGCTGCTGCCGTACTACGCCGAAACCTTCCAAGCCAGCCAGACCGTAACTGGAATTTTGATCGCCTCGTACGCCCTCATGCAGTTGATCGGCGCTCCGATCCTCGGTCGCCTCTCAGACCGCTTCGGACGCCGACCCGTTTTACTGGTCAGCGTCTTCGGGACGTTTCTCGGCTTCCTGTTGCTCGGCTTCGCCAATGCCCTGTGGATGTTGTTCGCCAGCCGCATCCTCGACGGACTCACAGGCGGCAATCTGAGCGTGGCGCAAGCCTACATCTCCGACGTGACCGACGAAAAGAGCCGCTCGAAGGGCTTGGGCATGGTCGGCGCAGCGTTCGGTCTCGGCTTCATCATCGGACCCGTCACAGGCGGATTGCTCAGCCAATGGGGTTACGCCGTCCCAGCCTTCGCCGCTGCCGCAGTCTCCCTAATCAACCTGATTTTGATTTACGCCTGGCTGCCCGAATCACTGACTGAAGACAAGCGCAGTCAGATGAACGAGAAACGCCCCGCCGTTACGCTAAACGCGC
>CAILWD010000027.1 GCA_903837815.1 uncultured Chloroflexota bacterium
CGGCTTTGTCCCAGTCTGCGCCTTGCGGAGCAAACTCGCGCCCCTTGAGATATTCAAAGGTTTTTTCGTCTGGGGCAATCATGCCTGCGCGCGCGCCGCCTTCGATGGACATGTTGCAGATGGTCATGCGCTCTTCCATTGAAAGCCCGCGGATGGCTTCGCCTGTATATTCGAAGACGTGTCCCGTCCCGCCGCCAATACCGATCTTGGCGATCAGGGCGAGGATGATGTCCTTGGCGGAAACACCTTTGGGGAGCTTGCCTTCCACGCGGACTTCATAGGTCTTGGGCTTTTTCTGCAAGAGGCACTGCGTGGCAAGGACATGCTCCACTTCGGAGGTGCCGATGCCGAAAGCCAACGCGCCAAACGCGCCATGCGTGGCGGTATGACTGTCGCCGCAGACGATGGTCATGCCTGGTTGGGTGCGACCCAACTCGGGTCCGATTACATGGACAATGCCGCGGTGCGGACTGGTCATCCCGTGGAGCGTGATCCCAAACTCGGCGGCGTTGGTTTCCATCTGCTTGATCTGAGCCAAAGCCATCGCGTCCGCAATCGGCCCATCGATGGGCGTGGTCGGGATGGAGTGATCCATCGTGGCGAGGGTTTTGTCGGTGCGGCGGACTTTCAATCCGCGCTCACGCAGACCTGTGAAAGCCTGCGGCGAGGTGACTTCATGCACGAGGTGCAGGTCAATGTAGAGAATGGCGGGAGATTCGGGCTGTTCTGCAACAACGTGCGAGTCCCAGATTTTTTGGAGTAGAGTTTTTGGCATGGGGTTATTCATAAGGTAGACACGTAAACAGGTACACAGGGAACCCTGTCTACGTGTTTACGTGTGTACTTGTGTACTTGTTTACCTGTCACTAATCGCCCTGCGCATCGGTCGGCACATCATCCACATCATCCTGCTGTGCGGAAGCAAATACGCTCGTGTCCCAGCCAGTGGGGATGGTCTGCGGTTGGGGGAAGGGGTTGTAGGCGGAATTGGTGTCTTGGTTTTCATCTTGCGTGTTCATGATTTTCTCCTTTTGTTGGGACAGGTCTGTAGGGGCAGGTCTGTAGGGACAGGTCTCAGACCTGTCCCTGCCATTAACCTAACATGACGCCAAAATCGTTGGTCACAGGTTGTGTGCCTTCGGTCCTGGCAATGATTAACTTGTTCAGGGCGTTGATATAGGCTTTGGCGCTGGCGACGATGATGTCGGTGTCTGCGCCGTGACCGCCGAAGACGCGCGAGTAAATTGCCTCGGACTGCGCGTCCATCTTTTGATGCCCGTCGTTTTCGCTCTGCACACGGACGGTCACTTCGCCGAGCGCGTCGATGCCTTCGGTAACGGCGTGGATATTAAACTCCAGCAGTTTGCACGGCGTCTTGACGATGGCGTCGATGGCTTTGTAGGTCGCATCCACGGGGCCAGTTCCCAGCGAGGCAAAGTCGTGGATCACCTGGTCAGGTCCACGCAGGCGGACGGTGGCGGTGGGCATTCCCAAAGTCCCGCAGGAAACCTGCAAACCTTCGAGATGAAACACGTCGCGCGGACGATAGAACTCGTCGGCAATCAACGCTTCGAGGTCGGCATCGGTGATGACCTTCTTGCGGTCAGCCAATTCCTTGAAACGCGTGAAGGCTTTGTTGAGTTCGTCTTCGTCGAGCGAATGTCCCATCGAAGCCAGACGCGCGCGCAATGCGGCGCGACCCGAGTGCTTGCCCATCACCAACATGGTTTGGTTCACGCCCACATCTTCGGGACGCATGATCTCGTAGGTGGTCTGGTGCTTGAGCATCCCGTCCTGATGGATGCCTGCTTCGTGAGCGAAAGCATTCGCGCCGACAATGGCTTTGTTCGGCTGGACCATGATGCCCGTGTAATTGCTCACCAGCCTGCTGACACGCGCAAACTGCGTGGTGTCGATTCCAGTTTCGAGGTTGAATACAGGGTGGCGGGTCTTGAGCGTCATCACCACTTCTTCCATCGAGGTGTTGCCTGCCCGTTCTCCAATGCCGTTGATGGTCACCTCCGCTTGACGCGCGCCCGCTTGAATCCCAGCCAGCGCGTTGGCAGTCGCCAGTCCGAGGTCATCGTGGGTGTGGACAGAAATCGTGATGCCGTCATGCATCCCAGGCGTGTGCTTGACGATGCCGTCGATCAACTTGTAGAACTCATCGGGCGTGGTGTATCCAACCGTGTCGGGGATGTTGAGGGTGGTCGCGCCCGCTTTAATGGCTTCGCCCAAAACGACATACAAAAACTCGGGGTCCGAGCGTCCCGCGTCTTCGGGGCTGAACTCCACATCCGCGCACAGCGAATGGGCATACGTCACCATCTCGGAAACCTTCTGCACCACCTCTTCGGGATCCATTTTGAGTTTGTGCTTCATGTGGATTGCCGACGTGGCAAGGAAGGTGTGGATGCGCGGATTCTTCGCGCCTTTGACCGCTTCCCAGGCCTTGTCGATATCGGACTTGTTCGCCCGCGCCAAGCCTGCAATGGTGGGGACTTTGGCGTTGGGATCACCCTTGGGCTGGTTGCCCACTTCGAGCGCGATCCTGCGGACGGCTTCCAAGTCATCTGGCGAGGCGGCAGGGAATCCCGCTTCGATAATGTCCACGCCCATCCGCGCCAGCGAACGAGCCACCTCCAGCTTTTCAGCCGAAGTCATCGTCGCGCCAGGGGATTGTTCTCCATCGCGTAAGGTTGTGTCGAAGATTTTTACATAATTATTTGGCATAAGTCTCTCCGGGGAGGTACACAGGTAAACAGGTACACAGGTCGGGGCGCTGCTTGTTTACTTGTTTACCTGTCTACTTGTTTACCTTCTCACTTCTTCCAGTTCTCAGGGCGTAACGACCGTACCGCTGCGCCAGCCCGCCACATTTCAGAATCGCGGAAAGCGGCAAGTTCTTCTTCCAGTTTTTCGCGATAGTCGTCGCGGCTATTGGCTTCGAGGGTGATGCGGGCTTCGTTGCCTGTGATGACCGATTCGTAGAGCGCGT
This sequence comes from uncultured Chloroflexota bacterium, assembly GCA_903837815.1. Lineage (GTDB taxonomy): Bacteria > Chloroflexota > Anaerolineae > Anaerolineales > Villigracilaceae > Villigracilis. Next base: position 2,999 of record CAILWD010000027.1, read on the forward strand.
CGAAGACGGGAGCCACGGCGTCGCGGAAGCGGGGATGCCAGTCGAGGGCGCCGCGCTGGGCGGTGGTGGAGCAGTTGGCATACATGAAGTCCATGCCGTTCTCGCCGACGAGGCGGATGAGCGACTGGGTGAGTTCTTCCACCGTTTCATTGAACGCTTCGCTGGGGGAATGTCCGTGCTTGCGGAGGACGTTGTACTGGGCTTCCATCACGCCAGAGAGCGCGCCGATGAGAATGCCGCGCTCGCCTGTCAGGTCGCTGTAGACTTCGTTCTTGAAAGTGGTGGGGAATAAATATCCCGCACCAATGGCAATGCCAAGGGCGATGGCGCGTTCATTCGCTTTGCCAGTGAAATCCTGGTGGACTGCGTAGCTGGCGTTGATTCCACTGCCAGCGAGGAAGTTGCGGCGGACGCTGGTTCCCGACCCCTTAGGCGCGACGAGCGCCACGTCCACATGCGGCGGAGGAATGACGCCCGTGTCATCTTTGTATGTGACCGAGAAACCGTGCGAGAAGTAGAGCATATCGCCTTCGTTCAGGCATTCCACGATCTTCGACCACTGGCTGCGCTGAC
>CAILWD010000028.1 GCA_903837815.1 uncultured Chloroflexota bacterium
TGGGCACCTGTTGAATTTTGAAAGGAGAAGATTTTTATGTTCGATCCAATCATGGAACAAATTCTCGCGATTGCCCGCGATGCCTGGGCATTCATGGCTGGTCTCTTGATTGTCGTAGCTTTACTCGGCGGTCTGTATTTCATTTTGCAAGGCACAGCAGGCATGGCATTTGGCGGCAGCCGCATGACCTCGATGGCGATCATCGGCGTGGTTGGGCTGGTCATCATTGTGTTGTTCGCCTTTCTCTTCCTGCCGCAGTTGGGTGAGATGTTGAAGAACTTCCAACCCCAACCGCCGTTTTAGGAGCACCATGTTCAACGACCGCGATCTGGGTATTCTCGGCGCCGGGGCGCTCCTGGCAGTTTTATGTTTATTCCTGCCGCTATCATTCACAGGAAAGGTGGTGATCGGTTTTCTGGTATTGGTCGGGTTCATGGCGCTGGCCCTCCTGCGCCTTGGACCCGACCGCGTCCCGCCCGAAGTCTGGCTGACGCGCCGCTTTCGTTATTCGATGCAGACCCGCCAGTATGTCAATCAACAGACAGCGACTCGCAAAACGGACAACGCGCAACCATCCCAAAAACATACTCCCGAACAAGGGGCGTTTGAACGTAAACAGCCTGCTCCAACATTCAATACACACACTGGATCGGCCACGGTACGCCCGGTGGGTCTGGCATGGGATGAGGTCGGTGTCTATCCGCTGTTGACCGTCCTGCTTGGTGTTGTGGGAGTCTACTTTGCCATCTGGCTTGCCAATGGCGGCGCGCAGGAACTCTCGGTCTGGTTTATCTGGAGATAAGATGATTACATTGATTTCATTAATTGCAGCGTTGGCATTGGCAGCCATCCCCATCGCCTTTGGCTGGCGGCGTACTGTGGATGAAGCGGGCATGGCGCGTGCGATGGGCATTGCCCAGCCGAAGAAAAAATTTGATCCCGAAAAATTCGCGCGCCAGACTGGCACAGGCTTGGCATTCAACCAGATCGCGTATGGCTTTCTGGCATGGGTCGGCGGTGGACTGGCGGGCGGCATGTTCCTGGGAGTCTTTCCCGCCATTCTGTTCGCGATTGCAGGCGGCTTGTTATATGCCGGAACGCTTTCCGATAAACGTCAGGAGTTTCGCTTGAAGCAAGCCAAGGATATCTTGCGCGGGCTGGGTGTGGTGGAGACTCTGCTTTCGCAAGGCAAGCCGCTTGGTGATGCGTTGGACGATGCGGCGCAAGCCGTGGGACCGGATGGCAGGATGGTGTTGGGCGATCTTGTAGTTCGCCTGCGTACCGCGCCCGCTGATGAAGCAGCATTAGCTGTGCGCGAATGGACGACTGCCTGGGACAATCCCGCCGTGGATATTGTCGCCACGTCTTTACTTGCCTCCATCGAAGGTCGCATCGAGATTGGACCGTTGGTGGTTTCCCTACGAAAGACTCTAGGGACGGTGGTGGAAGTCTTATCCCGCGCCCGCGCTGCCGCCAAGGGCGTGGAATGGCAGGCGCGTTTTCTGGCGCTCTTTCCGCCTGCAGTGTTGGTGGTAATCGCCATCACAACCCCTGAAACTGGAAAGTTGTATTCCGCTAATCCGCTTTTGTTATCCCCTGTAATTATCGGTTCTGGCGTTTCATACTGGCTTTCGATGAGGATGATCCGCAATGGCTTGTCCATCGAAGCCTCAATGGGTTTACAGGCAGGACAGCAGGGCGAGATCCGCCTGGATCGCCTGGGACGGGTTTTGTAGTGAAGGGCTTCTTCCGTTTCTCGATTGTTTTGATGACCGCCCCGCTGTTATGCGGGGCGGCTTTGGTGGTTGGGTATGTTATGCTGGTGGTGCTTACCATTCCCCAATTACCAGATTGGGCGCAGCCTGGTGTGGAACAATGGCTGTTCGATGTTCCTCAATATGCGGAAACCAGTGATAACGGTTCGTATGGCAATTCGACGCCGGCGGGCATGAGCGCTGTTCCGTGGGATGGATATGTAGGTCCCGGTTCAGAAATTTACGGCTTACCGTTCGTCGGTCCGATCCAGCATTGGAGCGAATGGGTTGACAAGCCCTTATTGGGTTGTGTCTTTCAAGACCCGCATTATCGGACGCACACGGGCAGTGACTTCCCCGTGAATGAAGGAACGCCTATCCATACGACAATTGCCGGCAAGGTAGTGTGGGCCGGCTCGAATGGTCCGTGGGGTAACCTAGTGGTGGTGGAGAACAACGGCTATCAGGTCTGGCTGGCACATTTGAGCAGCATCCAAGTATCTGAAGGGGAAATCGTAAATTATGGCGACGTGGTCGGATTGAGCGGTAACACCGGCAACAGCACTGGCGCTCATTTGCATTACGGCATCAAGCAAAAGACGGGGGGGAAGAGTTATGTCTGGCTCAACCCGCAATCCTTCTTTACCGAAGATGAATTCATTTCCATAGGATGTTCGGATTAGATTATGACTGTTCGTATTGGTGATGTGACTTTTTCCGATTGGGTCAGCCTGAAATACGAAGGCGGTTACACGGATACCTTCATTTTCCATATCGACGCTTTAAATGGTCTCCCGCCTTTCGTATATCGTCCTCTCCTGCAGCGTCTGGTTGCCCACCTGAATCAAAAAAGGTCTGGCGCATCTCTTTGGATACGGGTGGACTCTCCCGGTGAATGGTATCTGGCAGAGGTCAAACGGTCCATCCTTCCCGGACTTGGATTGCCATATGTCGTGACCCGTGTCGAGGAGGAACCAGACTATTGTAGTTTTTCCTATCGTCCAA
>CAILWD010000029.1 GCA_903837815.1 uncultured Chloroflexota bacterium
ATGCAGGAAATGATTTCATACTGTCCAAAGTTAAATCCGGCCGGCAACAGGGGAAGTTCGTCTTCCTTTTTCAAATTTTGTGCCAGACGGGTTAATTCCTTCGAGAGCAGGTCCAGCGAAACCGATTCGCGGTCAGAAGGAGATTTGGAGAACAGGAGGGCAATGTTTGCGGATGCCTTCTCGTCCAAAGCCGCAACCTCTCTCAACGCGTCGAAGGTGGGAGACATGCCCTTCACCAGCAAAGCGCCTGCGAATAATTCGAAAAGAATCACGCCAAGTGCGTACAGGTCTGTTGCGTTGTTGGCGTCATGAAAACTGGGCAAGCCGTCATCTTTACAGATTTCGGGCGCAACATACTTGCGTTGTTTCATGAAATCATCGAGGTATTCCTTAAGCATATCTTCGGGCATGTTGCCGGGAATGGTAAATGTGCTCATGGGCGTTCTGCCGATGAATTTTGCAAAATCGAAATTCACGATCTTAACCACGCCGTTTACATCGCAAATGATGTTTTTCAAGTTCAAATTGCGGTGGATTACATCGGCCGAATGGGCAAATTGAATTCCCCGGCAAATTTGGGCGGCAATTTGATATTTCCGCCGCAAAGATAACCCCTGGCTGTGGATCAGGTCCAGAAGATTTTTCCCCTCGACCCATTCCATCACCACTACATATTCCCTGATTTGTCGCTCAGAGCCAAACAGGGGAAACGCATCATATCCGACAACCACATTTTTATAGCCGCCGCTGGAAATATCGCCCCTGTCACGGACGGCGCGCAATGCTGTAAGTTCGCGTTCCAAGTTTTCGACATATTTCTGCGCCGCGGCCAGGTTTTCAGTGGCAGGCACTTTGTAAACTTTTAGCAGCGAGCGGGATGGGTAAGAGCCTTCACGACTGGCAAGGTATGCCCGATATCTCCTCGAGTTCCATGCCCTTTCTTCGATCTTATATTTGCGAATATTCTGGGGAAGCGCTGGACGAGCGCTAAACCCCGTCTGAATTGCCTTGATGATGTCTGAATGAAATTTGAAAATGTCGTCAGTGGTTGGATGCCACTCCGGCGGATAACTCAACCGCGATGGGTCGGACAAAAATTTTTCGATTCCACGATACCATTGAATTTTTTGCAATCTCTGCGCAGAATCCTGAATGTCGATCTGGGGGCGTTTTTCACCCGCAAGACAGACAATTTCCTGGACATACAACCTGGAAAACTTTGGGTTCAGCCGCCTGAGGTTTTCCTTGAGCACGCGGGCCTGCATAGCCACCTGCGCAAGGGGATTCCTGGGAACTTGATAGACTGAGCCATTATCGTTATGCACCTGCCATTTGGCAGCATCGCCGCGGATAATTCCACCGTAGTCTTTTATCTCCAGAACATAGATCGCGTGCTTCCCCAGGACAACGGCGTCGAAGTCGTAATCATGCCCACTTTGGTTGACGGTTAAATTCGTCAATAACGTATAATCATCCGGCAGGGTTTCCTTCAAATATTTGAATACTTTTTCTTCGCTTTTATTAACAGGTTCGCCGATAGAAACATGTTTGGCTGTCATAATACATCCCTTTGTTTTACTCCGCCCTAACCAGCGCGACGGCGTCTATGCCAAGGAGTCTGCCCGGATTAAGAGCGGGGTCCACCACGAATTGCAGGGTTATTGCGCCTTGTTCGGGGATATCCCAAATATCCACGCTCCACCACACAGCGGAGTGGTCTTTTTGGTTTACTAGAGGCAAGGGTTTCTTGTCTATAGCCTTGCCGTTCAACAGGAGGGCAACCTCTCCCTGAGTTGTTGCGTTGGCTGAGGGAATCCACATCTGGATTTGGTATTTTCCTGGCGACACCAAGCCTGGAAAATACCATTGCACTGTAACGTTTTTCGAAATGCCGTTCAAAGAGTCAATCGGCAGGGATCGGAAACTTCCACCCCATGAATTCGGATCGGATATCGATGCTCCTTGATAATCAGCGCCCAAAGGTTTTTTCGAGGCAGTATCCAGCACAATACTTTCCAGGTTATCGCTCAATACGGTTAAAACCCGTCCTGATGGCAAAGCCTCATATAAAGCCTTTTGCGGGTCGGTGATTTTGACGATCAGCAATTTGCTTAATGCAAACAACGAGTTGCCTGTCAGTGGCGAAACATCTGCCGATACGCCAAGTTTTCGTCCGGCGGGGACTTCGTAAACTCCCAGAGGAAGCCACTCATCAGATTGTTGATTTTGGGCAGTGGATTTGAATGTCGCTATGGGTTGACCGCGAAATGGGGGAAGAGGATCGCTGTCAGCGAAAACCTGAAATTGCAATGGGGGCATATCGCCAGACTTGGACTTGGTATCCAACACATAGATGGCATAGTAACCGTTGTACAGAGGTTGGTCAGTCACCCAAAACACCTTGACCTGTTTTTGAGTGGAGTAGAAAATTTCGTTCTTTGTATTGGGATCAGTGGAGGTTTCTTTTGTCCAGGTGTTTGCGTCCGAGATTGGAGGTGCAGCAACTGCTTTTTCAGGAAGCAACATCCATGCCGACTCTGCTGCCACAGGAATGATTGGTCGAATGGCGTTTACGTCAATCAGGTACGCCGATGCGGGAATGGCGGTTGGTGTAAGTGTGTATGTCTGCGTTGCGCTAGGAGTGGCTGTTGCCGTTGGGGTTGCCGTTGAGGTCGGCGAAGCAGTCGGTGTGTGGGTTCCATACACCATCTGGACAATCGCTTTGCGGCTAAGGAAGGCGATCCCTGCCATTGTTACGCATAAGACCGCAATAATTGCCGCGCCAATGGCAAAATTGCGGGCGCGAATTTTCCCATCCCGCTCTTCTTTCCTGCGTTCCATTTCCTTTTGCAGAACGATGCGCCGCCACTCATTGACATTAATATTTGCAAGAGCGTCTTCCATTTGCGGCGGGCATACTGCGCCATGCACTGATTTCACAATTCCTTCCGCATCCTTGCCGGCAATCAGAGGATACATATCGCTCAACCAAGTCCGGGCATTCCATGTCGGATTAACGGCAAGAGGCGCTCGATTTGTCCAGGACACATCAAGCCAGGAAGCGAGAGTTTCAATTAAAACATTATTTGGATTGTTGTAATCTGCCAGTAAAGAAGGAATTTGCGCCCCATAAGACCTATCCAATTCCTTCAAATAGGAGGCGGCGCTTGAAGGTTGCCAATAGGCATTGGGAAGCGCTTGCGCCTTGTACGAACGGATCGCCTTGAGAATATCGCGATCATATTCGAAGGAGGTTAGTATATCTTCATGATCACGCTGCCATTTTTCCCAAATAGACACGAGCAAGGTCTGCGCGCGCAGAGATTTCCATTCCTGAGATTCTGCCGCAAACGGTTTGGACTGTTCCAGCAATGCCTGCGCCTGCGATAATTTCCCCTGTTCGAAAGCTTGCCGCGCATTGGTCAAAAAAGATTCGGATTTTTGGATTGCCGCCGCGCTATCTGCCTGAATAGCGCGCCATGCGTCGGGCCCAAGCATATTTAAAACCTGATGCGCATTCTCAATCAGGGTATGCACTGCCGCAAGGTTTTCTTCCGGGCGCGATCCAGCGTCTTTGTCCAGCAATTCCGCCCGGAGTTTTTCTTCCAACTCGGCGGGAGTTTTTCCTCGCAATACAGAATAACATGCCACGAGAAAGTCTGTCGCTTCCGCATACAGTTGGCGGTAAATTGCGCGGCTGGCATCTGAGTCGCGAAAGATGTCTGCGCTGCGGCTTCGCCACTGCGCCAGAGGTTCGATTTTCATCCACCAGCGGTTGAGGGCGTACAGAGTTTCTTCATAATTAGCTGCGCGCGATTTGGAAAGACTCATAATTTCAACGGAAAGTTTTTCCTTGGTTGCTTGAATCTGCTCAAGCCAATGCCCATCTATTTTTGATAGCGATTCTGCCGCTTCAAGCAATTGTTGGATGTAACGGTATCTTTCGGCAGTATCGCCTAAAATACGCAGCACATCCGACAACGAGTATGGCAAAGTATGATTACTCGTTGCGGTGTTAAACTCCTGAAGATTTAGCACGCTTAAAAATTTTGTCTCTGCAACAAGGGCGTCTATTTTTGCGTGACGTTCCAGGCTTTCCCTGTTTTTGATGGCTTCGCCTGCCCTGCCAAGCTCAATGGCGCGCTCACCTCCCACGGCACGTCCTCCTAC
>CAILWD010000030.1 GCA_903837815.1 uncultured Chloroflexota bacterium
ACCAAGCACCAATTACCAATCTCCAATCACCAAAGGATTTTCTATGACAGCAGAACAAATCATTTTCCTTGTTGTTGGGGCAGTCACGTTGCTCTCCGCCTTGATGGTGGTAACCGCCCGTGACCTTGTCCATGCGGCGTTGTGGCTGGTAGCGACGCTCTTCGGCGTAGCCATTGTTTATACCCTGCTCAACGCGGGTTTCTTGGCGGTGGTGCAGGTGGTGGTTTACATCGGCGCGATTGCCATTCTTTTCATCTTCGCGGTCATGCTTACCCGCCGCCAAACTTACAAAGATACGGGCGCGGCTCTGAATCAAAACTGGTGGCTCGGCGCGATTTTGGCTGTGCTGACCTTCGGCGGGCTGGTTGCTCTGCTCCAGACCTGGAGCGGCTTTACGAAGACAGCATCCGTCATCCCGTCGGGCTTTGACGCGGTCAACGAGTTGGGCACGGCTTTGACTTCGCCCGCAGGCTATGTCCTGCCGTTTGAAGTTGCATCCGTTTTGCTGCTTGCGGCTTTGGTTGGCGCGGTCTATCTCGCGTTCAGCAAAAAATAGGAGGCGCTGATGATTCCTCTTTCCTGGTATCTCATTCTCGCGGCTGGACTGTTCAGCGTCGGCTTGTTCGGTGTTCTGGCGCGGCGGAACGCGGTTGCGATTTTGCTCGGCGTCGAGTTGATGCTCAACGCGGTGAACATCAACCTGGTGGCTTTCTGGCGCTACGGCGACGTTGCCCAGATGGCTGGACAGGTGTTCACGATTATTGTTTTTGCCGTCGCCGCCGCGGAAGTGGCTGTGGGCTTGGCTTTGGTGATCTCCGTCTATCGCCGTCGCAACACGGTGGTGGCGGAAGAACTTGATTTGTTGAAGTGGTAGGAACTGCTCATGACACATGAACTTTTGAATACCCTGATTTGGTTAATTCCCCTGCCGCCGCTGGTAGCCTTTGCCTTGATTGTTTTGTTCACCAACAAGAACAAGGCGTTGAGTCACAGCATCGCAGTGGGCGCGGCTTTCCTCTCCTGGTTGGGAGCGATGATTGTGTTTTACAACGCGGTCACAACTGAACATCTCGGTGAGCATCCCTTTGGATCCGCAATCAACTGGCTGCCCACGGGCGATACCTGGTTGAAGATCGGTGTGCTCATCGACCCGACCTCCGCCGCTGTGCTGTTCTTCGTGGCGTGGACGGTGCTGATGATTTTCCTCTACAGCGTCGGCTACCACAATTACGGTCAACCCAAAGGCGACCATGACCACAAGGGTCTGCCGCCGCACGGCGCAACCGTCACTGACTCACATGGTCACAAGCACACTGTCCCCTCGATTGAGCCGATGTACTCGCGCTTCTTCGCTTTTATCGGTTTGTTCGCCTTCGGCATGTACACGCTGGTTGTCTCTGACAACCTGCTGACCCTCTTCGTCGGCTGGGAAATCATGGGCTTATGCTCGTACCTGCTGATTGGCTTCTGGTTCGCCAAGCCGTCCGCCCGCAACGCGGCAATCAAAGCCTTCATGACCACCCGCATCGGCGACGTGTTCATGCTGATTGGCATTGCCTTCCTCTACAGCGCGACGGGCACGCTCACCTTCCGCGAAATCTTCACCGAAGAAACCCTGCATGTCCTTGGCACAGTCCCGACGGGCGTCTTCGGTCTTTCCGCCGCTGGCTTGATTTCCATCCTGCTCTTCATCGGTACGGTGGGCAAGTCGGCGCAGTTCCCATTGCACGTTTGGCTTCCCGACGCGATGGAAGGTCCCACCCCTGTGTCCGCGATGATTCATGCGGCGACCATGGTTTCGGCTGGCGTCTATGCTGTCATCCGCATGTTCCCCCTGCTGACCGCTGATTTCCACGGGCATGAACTGACCACTGCCATGAGCGTGGTCGCCTTCATCGGCGCGTTCACCGCGATTTTCGCCGCCACCATCGCCGTCGCCCAAAACGATATCAAGCGCGTGCTGGCGTACTCCACGATTTCCCAACTCG
>CAILWD010000031.1 GCA_903837815.1 uncultured Chloroflexota bacterium
ATTGCATCCACCAGCGGGATGATTTCCAGCAGATCGGGTTCCTTCCAGCCGCCCGCGCGGAACTCGTCGAATGGGTGCGAAACGCTGACAAAAGCCCCCTGCTCCTTCAAGCGGACAATTGTCTCCTGTGGCGATAGTCCGGCGGGAATCTCCTCCTGCACGAACGCGGCAAGAATTTCGCCTTTTGTCGTCATAATCTCCTCCCCGACGATGATGAGATCGGGGGCGATCCCCTGCGCCTCCCTCGCCCCTGCAATGGAATTATGGTCGGTGATGACCACGCGGTCAATTCTCTTGCGGCGCGCGGCGGCAATCAGGTCAACGGGGCGGGTGAGCGAGTCTTTGGAGGCGGAGGTGTGGCAGTGGAATTCGAGGCTAAGCATCAACGGGTTTCAAAATGGCGACAGCCACACCTTGAATATAGTCGTCTTTGCCCATACAGATATTGATCGTTACCGCATTACTTTGAGACATCACATACCGTCCGCCGCCATCTTCATAATAGCTCTTGAGGGTTGCAGTATCGGGTTCGCCCTGCCCAAAAATCACAACGGCAACAATATCTTTATTTTCAGCTTTCTGTATGTTTTTCAACAGGACATAATCGCCCTCTTCAATGGAAATCGGAGTGGCCGTATTCATGCTTGGCCCATCGGCTCTCATCAGGAAATATTGCGCGCCCTCTTGCAAGCGAACTTCCCTTTCAGCCTTGACTCGAAAGATGCTGTAGGAATGCCCGTTGATTTCAAGAGTATCCACGGTTGCCTGTCCGACGGGGTGGTCAAGGGCAGTCCGCGGGTCACCGGCAGAGATGAGTCCGTAATACGGGATGAGTTTTAGCCTGGCTTCATATGCGGCACGATTGAAAGGCGCCGCCTTGTTTCCAGCGGCGGCTAAGGGAGGGGGAAAGGGTGGAGCATTATGATCCACAGCATACTTGGTATATCCTTCCAGGCTTTGCTTCAAGTTCTCGTACCATTTCAACTCGCTTGCATTGTTTTTGCCAATTTTCGCCGCCTGCTCGCCAAAATCCTGTATGGCATTCTCCCAGGCCGAAAGGGCATCGACTTCATCTTCCAAATGCCAATATACGCACCCTAAAAGCCAACGCGCCGCCGCCTTATCATGGTATTCGGTGTAGAACCCAATCGCGCCATTTATAAAGCGAATGGCTTCCCGCGAGTTTCCCATCTTGTATGAAGCAATCCCGCACTCCAGGAGCATCTGCGGCGACTCTTTTTGATGGGCTCCAGTTTCGTCATGAAACCGGCTCTGCAATTTTTCGATCTCTTCAACATAATGCCAGGCGTCGCCAAAGCTCGAAGGATCGAGGGAGAGCATTCTCATTTTGTGAACAAGCCGTTCTGTTGAAGGCCTGAAACAAACCGGGGTCTTCCTGTTGAGCCAGTTCGTAATTACGTATTCGATCCAGGCATCTATATTCTTTTTATTATTCATGTTTTTCTTTTCCAGTTCCATTGGCGCGGTCAGAAATATCGAACTTTTCAACAGAGGTCATGGATTCGATTACCTGAGCAGTACGAGCCAACACAATATTCCAAAGATTTTCATCCACCTGATCGTTTTTAAGTCCGGCATCATCAAGCGCTTGAATAATACCCGTCAACATATTTGCGGTAGTTTCCGCGCGCCCGCCCTCCACTTCAGAGATCATTTCAGCCCTGCCTTGTGCCAGCAGTAATGAGGAACTCCCTATCCAACGAGTAAACCATACTTCCTGTCGATATTTTTTCATATCCTCGCGAATTTTCTCGTCATTGATTTCAAAGCGCCCAACGTTCACCCATACCAATTCGGTGCCCAGAAAATTTTTCATTCCTCCCCTGATTTTTTCGCTTAATAAAGTGTGTTTAATTTCGTTCCGGGGGTCACCGGTGGTTGGAGCGATAAGGTCGTCGATATTGGTTTTGTTGATGACGTCGGTCACGATCCCGTCCAATCGAAATTGAGTTGCCATACCCCATGGAACCAGCAAAGTATCTATGCGCACGCTGCGATTATAAGCCACGTCGCGCACTGCCTGGGAAGAAAACGGATAAGGCGCTGCCCCCACGCGGCGGACAAGGCTGTCTGCCCGGTGATTGGCGCAAATTCGAAAACCGAATTGAAAGTCGTGAACTGCCATTTCGATACCATCCCGGGTCGTGGCGACAATCGGGTTGGCGGTCCAATGTTGATCATCGAGGCTAAATATTTCTTGAACACGCTGGTTTCGAGGGATAAAATGCCATCCTGCTCCAACTACATTTGATGGGCTGTGCAGATATTCGAGCAGGACAACGTTGCCCGGCTCGACATACAACCATCCGGGGCCCCCAACTTGATCCAGAAGGCTTGTTCTGCCGTCTTTTATATCCTTTTTCCCTTTCGAGATATATAAAGCGGGAAGAAAAAGTGAAAATGAGGCTCCGTCGAAAAGGCTGGCAAGCAAATAACGCACCGCAGAGCCATAACTCTGCAATTCATAAATATCCTGCAAATAAGATGCGCAATACAAAAAAGCCACTATCATGGCAACAGCCGGAGCCAGTAGATAGCGGGGCATCATGCGCAGCAAGTTTTCCACGCTGTTGGGAGATTCCATTATAAAAGTTGCAATGACGCCCCACCCTAAAACGATCCCCAACATTACAAAAATGCGAAAGAAACGCATCGATAGGGATTCTCCAAAAAGGACATGCTCGAACAAATAGGAGAAGCCTGATTGCTGCCTACCCGCGGATGAATGTGCGTTTTTCATGGATTTCCGTCCGTCTTTGAAGAGGAAGGACCGCCGTTATGGCCATCGCCTTTATTTTTTTTCTTTCTCGCTTCCATTTCCTGGCGTTCAATTAATAACCAGCGATGCAGGTTTTGCAGCATCCCCAGCACTTCTTTGGGCGGGAAGTCCTTGTATCCCTTTTCGTTGGTCGCTGCGGCTTCCAAAGATTGGAAGAGAAGCAAGGCCAGGGCTTCCTTCGAGTGGGGCTGTTGCTTGAGCATGTTCGACAGAAAGAACGCGCTATCACGCTGTGTCTGGGTTCGTGCGCTGTTTATAATCTGCATTGCTTCGCGTTCCTGATGCGCGCGACTAAATGCAATGTCGCGATCCCAACGCGCTCTCCAGCGTTCTGCCATTTTTACCCGCATTTCTGGCGACACCTTCATCTCGGAAAAGCCCGCTGCAATGACTTTAATGCCCCTCTCTCTGAGCGATTTCGGCGTTGTAAGCGGCTTCGGAACTGACATTTCCAAATCCGAAACCCGCAAGGAGCGGCCAAAAACATTCTCGTCCAGCGGATGCTCATTCCAGGCGCGACTACGGCCGTCTATTTTCGACTGCGGCATGGCCAACCGTACGAGTTTATAAGATAATACTCCCTGATACATCAACTTTCGAGACAGTTCCGGTTTGAGTTCTTCGATCCATGGCAATTTACTTTTGACATCAGAAGTATCAAATTGATAAAGATTGTCATATGTATAGCGTTCCAGCAGATTACGGAATAACTCTGCTGCAATCAGTTGAGGAAGTTCATGCCATTGCGTATTTTCACCTGTTACAGCGCGCTGTGCCTGACCGTAAGCCGCAGCGAAGACTCTTTGAGGATCGAAAGCGTAAGGCGATCTGGCAGGTTGTGGCATTAGCGGCTTGTCAGCGGCGGCGCTTGTTTCCACTTTCTCTGATTCTACAAAGCGATGAATTTCCTCCGCGTCGTCCTGATCCAACACATACCTGTCGTCAAAAGTAACGAATTTTTTATCCTTTTCATCAGGAGTCATCTTGAGCGCGACAAGGTGTTCTTTTTCACTCCCGCCCACATACGCCACTGGAATCGTATCCGGCGATTCGGACAGGCTAAAGACAGCAAAAACATTAGTCAACACTTCGATCCCATCACGCGTAAAGGCTTTGACATCCTTCTGGGTGCGCACTTGCTTGCGCAGGTCCACCACAGCGCGAATTTTCTCGCCAGAATTCGTAAAGTTTACGCCCGGCCCCTCAATTCGGATCCAGTCACTTTGGTCCAGTTTGTTGGGCTTGTTCAACGCATTTCGGGGAGTGACTGGAGGGCCCTTTTTTACAGACTCTTTTATCTCCATTTCCTCCCCCTCTTCCTGCTCCGCGTCTGACGAGGCTTCGTTTTCCAAGACAATCGCGCTGCGCAGATCCACAAGGGCAACACCGGGGTTGGTATTATCCTCCTCCCCAACGCGGCTGATTAGTTTGCCCTCGCGCACAAAAACAGCAGGGCCGCCTCTAAAGGTGATATAGCGGAACAAGCGTTGAAACGCCCTATAACGATCCTTCAAACCATACACAGGCAATGCAAACTGAGCCATGACAAAGACTGAGATCAAAAGCACCACTAAATTAATCAAAATATTGGCCGCTATTCTAATCATCGACGGCAAAAGCGCTATATCCACAGGAGGGGGGGTTCTGCGAAACAAAATTAAAAACAAATCCCGCCAGCCTTGCAGGGCCAGGATAAAGTCGCTTCTAAACAAATAGATGAACAAAAGCAAAAAAACCGCGCCAGCAAGGAAACCAGGGATTCGGTAAAAAGGTTTTTTGTCCATTATGGTAAACCTACCTGGCGCAAGCCATCCATTGCCCGCCCAATTTCACGCATGAGACCCGCGTCAACGGTATCTCCCAAAAAGGCTTTCTTCAAGAAGTAAACCAGATCCTGGTCTTCGGTAAATTTTTTATCCAACGGCAGAGGAACATATTCTTCCCGTCGTATTTTAACGTTTTCAGAATCGAGAGATACAAAGAAATTCGCCAAAATTCCACTCACATGCCCGGCAGAAGCCGATGATAGCCGTTGATAGAAATCAGGCCAGGTGTGATATAGCAGGCTCAACAAAAACACGGTGTCCCGGTCGGCATCGGTTCGATCGCCGTCAAAATATTCGGCAAACTTCGCGGCGCTTTTCTTGAGTCGGCGCGGAACCAGCACATGCGGAAGCAGGGGAAGGCGTCTCCAATTATTAAGTGTCAGGTCGCTCCCTGTTGCGCTTCGTATCAGGTCAAAAACCCGGTGGTCATTCTCTTCCGGAAAGAATGATAAATGATATTGCTCCGGGATGATCTTATCCAGATAACTATTCCCGTCCATGCTTGTCCCTTCATATTTGTGGTTGATGTAGCTTGCAATCACCTCAAAATCCATGGCAAAGACCCAGGCGCATTTCGGAACGTCGAAAAAAACCTTCACTGACTCAAGCAGGCGTACGACATTTTCAGGAGAACAGCGATCGAGGTTATCGATGCAGATGATAACATTGTCCTTTCGATTGTGCCTGCGGACGGAATCAATCAGGGCGGTAAAGGCATCCTTTGTCTCGCGAATTTCCTTTGCCTGGTTTTTCCATTTTTTCAAGATGGATTCGTGGGCAAGATCGTCATGCGAAGCGGCGTCCAAAATCCCATCCTGAAGTTGGCTCAATTCCACATCAGTATACTTTTTGAGCATTGCGCCTGCAAAGACCGCGCCCGAGGCAAAAAGCGCCCTTTTGACGATTACAGCCAATTCCCTGGCTTTCACATCAGCCCCCTTGATTTCATCCAGCGCAGCCACCACCGGAATCAATAATCCCTCGACAGACTCGTGCTCCCAGGCGTCTATGGAGACAAGTTGAATGGGACTGGGTAAACCGCCGCGCTCATGTTCATTCAGTTGTTTCATCAAGTTGAGCAGGCTGGTCTTGCCCGTCCCCCATCCCCCATAAATTCCAAGCGCGCGCGGACAATTTTTCTCTCGCAGGCGCGTTAATATTCTTTCGGCTAATTCGCTTCTTTTGAGAATATCCCGGTCGAAAATCTCTTCCGGGTGTTTTGGATCCATAACTTTAAGCGGTTCATGTATGTTGATAATCCCGTTTGACACTGAAAAACTGTTCATTGAGTCCTCCCAACAATGATGTCAGGTTTTAAGCAGTATATACTTTTCCTTTCTTCATTGTCAATAGACTTTTGTCATGAATCCTATTTTCTAAAAAAACGCCCTGCGCCCTTACTTCCCTTTCATAAACGCATGGTAAACTCGCGCCCATGTCCAAAAGAATCAAGTACGCGCTCATCGGCTTGGCGGGGCTGCTCCTGCTTGCTGTGCTGGTCTATCAAATCCCGTTTGTGAAATCGGCTGTCTCATGGCGGGTGGAGAAATTTTTCATCTACGCAAAGAATGTCATCAACCCGCCCGGCCCCGTGCCGACGGCGTTGCCGGTCACGCCCAAGCCTTCCACCCCGACTCCGGTGGCGACATCCACCCCTGTAATCGAACTCACGCCATCTGCCATGCCCACGTTGACTTTGACTCCTCTGCCCGCGCAGGCATCCATCGCGTCGCCGCCATTCGAACAGCAGACTCCCAATGACTGCGGCCCCGCCACTCTCTCGATGGCTTTGCATCTCTACGGCTGGGAAGGCAGTCAGGCAGACATTGCCAGCGTCATCAAACCCGTGATTCCAGACCGCAACGTTAACCCCGAAGAGTTGCGTTACTACGTCCGCACACAGGCAGGCTGGCTCAATATGGAATATCGCGTTAACGGAAATATCGAACTGCTCAAGCGATTGATTGCCGCCAATTATCCTGTCATCGTGGAAAGCGTCACCTCGCTCGACCCCAACGACGCCCTTGGTCCCAATGACGATTTGTGGGCGGCGCATTATCTCCTGCTCACCGGCTACGACGATACCGCGCAGACTTTCACGATTCAAGATTCCTATCACGGCGCAGACTTGACCATTTCCTATTCCCAACTCGAAGCGGAGTGGAATCCTTTCAACAATTTGTACATTGTGATCTACTTTCCGCAATTCGAGGAGGAGATGAAATCCCTGCTCGGTGAAGATTGGGAACCCAGTCAGAATCGACAACGGGCATTGGACTCAGCCCAGGCGGATACTGCAGCCAACTCGAACGATGCTTTTGCCTGGTTCAACCTCGGCAGTGATCTGGTCTACTTCGACCGCTACGAGGAAGCCGCCACCGCCTACGACAAGGCGCGGGAGATTGGTCTGCCCCTGCGGATGTTCCGCTACCAGTTCGGACCTTTCCTCGCCTACTTCCACTCCAACCGCAATGAAGACCTGCTTGTCCTAACCGACTACGCAAGAGGCATCACCGAAATGTCTGAAGAAGCGTGGCTGTGGTACGGCTTCGGCTTGTACCGTCAGGGTGAGTACGACGGCGCGCGCAAGGCTTGGGAAAAGGCCGACAAGATCAACCCCAATTTCTTTGAAGATCAGGCAAGGAAGGCATTGCAACTGGTTCAATAAAGCCCAAGAGGTGACAGTCACTTTCGCAAAGCGCGTGACTGTCACCTATGGCTGCAAACAACATGAAAAAACTCATCCCAACCCTCCTCATCCTTATACTCGCGGCTTGCCAAGGCGCGGTCACGCCTTTTCCATCGACAGCCATCCAGGCATCTGAAAACACGCCGGCTCAAGCGCCAATCACCCCTGATTCTGAACTCATCGACACTCCCGACACAGCTGGCACTTTAGCCACTTCCCCCAAAATCTCCCCCAAAGACGGTATGACCCAACTCTTTGTCCCGGCGGGATTGGTCAAAATGGGCGGCATGGATATTTTGATGGAGAACGATGAACTGCCAGCGCACGATGTCGCGCTCGATGCGTTTTGGATCGACCAGGTGGAAGTCACCAATGGCATGTACGCCCTCTGCGCAGATTCGGGGGGTTGCCGTTTGCCGGTAAAGTTTCACTCGGATAACCGCGATGAGTATTTTGGAAATCCTGAATTCAGAGATTATCCGGTGGTCTATGTCAGTTGGTACGATGCCAATGCCTACTGTGAATGGGCGGGACGCCGTCTCCCGACCGAAGCGGAATGGGAACGCGCCGCCCGCAGTGACGACATGCGGAATTATCCCTGGGGCAACGAACCGCCCAATGGAGAAAACTCCAACTCGACCAACATCGTCGGCGATACAACCCGCGTGGGGTCGTACGCCCTCGGCGCGAGTCCTTTTGGCGCACTCGACATGGGCGGCAACGTTTGGGAATGGGTGGCAGATTTTTACCAGCCCAAATACTACGCCGAATCCCCATCTGCAAATCCAGCGGGTCCCGACAGCGGCGGATTGAATCACCTGCGTGTCATTCGCGGCGGTTCCTACCAGGATAACCTTTTCGATCTGCGGACATCAAACCGTGGCTACGAAATCGGCCCCGACCCAAAAAAACTTCCCAATGAGGATGCCCGCTACGGGCGCAGTTCGGTCAAGCTCGGGTTCCGATGCGCGGCTGATGAGTGATCCGTTCTGAGTGAAGTCGAAGGACTTTTGTTTGCACCTCGACTACGCTCAGCGCAAAGCAAATTATTATCTTTACTCATCAATTTACCTATGGTATTATCGCGCCACAATTCAATAGCCCGAAGACGGCGCTCTTATCCAGAGAGGCGGAGGGATCGGCCCTGCGAAGCCTCGACAACCAGTCAATGTAAATTGAATATGGTGCCAAATCCGACAGAAAGACTTCTGGGAGATGAGAGGGTAGTAACGCAATATATACTTGCCCTTTCACGCTGAAAGGGCAAGTATATTTTCAAGGAGAAACAAAAACAATGACCACAACTTTTATGTCCCTGCCGAGCTTGATGTTCACATCCGAGTCTGTGACCGAAGGCCACCCCGATAAGATGTGCGACCAGATTTCGGACGCAGTGTTGGACGCCTGTCTCGAACAGGACCCGATGTCTCGCGTGGCGTGCGAAACCGCAGTCAAGACCGGGTATGTGATGCTGCTGGGCGAAATCACCACCAAAGCCTTCGTCAACTTCGACGAACTCGTCCGTAAGGTGGTGACCGAAATCGGTTACGACCGCGCCAAGAAAGGTTTCGACGGCAACACCTGCGGCGTGCTTTCGGCTGTTGCCAGCCAAAGCCCCGACATCGACATGGGCGTCAGCCAGTCTTTGGAAGCCAAAGGCGGCGACCAGGATGCCATCGACAAAATCGGCGCCGGCGATCAGGGCATGATGTTCGGCTTCGCCTGCAACGAAACCGCTTCCCTGATGCCGATGCCCATCTACCTTGCGCACAAACTCGCCCTCCGATTGAGCGAAGTTCGCAAGAATGGCACGCTCGAATGGCTGCGACCCGATGGCAAGAGCCAGGTCACAGTGGAGTATGCTTTCGGCAAGCCGAAGCGCATCGATACAGTGCTCATCTCCACCCAGCATGCGCCGGAAATTTCACAGGAAGACATCCGCGCCGCGATCATCGAACATGTAATCAACCCCGTCCTGCCGAAGGATATGGTGGATAAGAATTTGAAGATCTATGTCAACCCCACCGGGCGCTTTGTGGTCGGTGGACCGATGGGCGATGCCGGTCTGACCGGACGCAAGATCATCGTCGATACCTACGGCGGCATGGGACGTCACGGCGGCGGCGCTTTCTCCGGGAAAGATCCCACGAAGGTGGATCGCTCCGCAGCCTATGCGGCTCGCTATGTGGCGAAGAACATCGTCGCTGCCGGGCTGGCCGACCGTGTGGAAGTGCAGGTGGCGTACGCCATCGGCGTGGCTCACCCGCTTTCAGTGAACGTCGAAACCTTCGGCACGGCCAAGATCGCCGACGATAAAATCGCCGCCCTCGTCGCCGAGCATTTCGACCTGCGCCCCGGCGCCATCATCCGCGATCTCGACCTGCGCAAACCCATCTACCGCAAGACCGCTGCGTATGGTCACTTTGGCCGCGATGACATCGAATTCCCCTGGGAAAAGACCGACAAGGCTGCCGCCTTGAAGAAGGCTGCCGGCCTGTAAAACCAGTCCTCTCAATCCCTGGGTTGCAACACTCAGGGCTTTTTTGTTTAAGAATTGATGTTATGCGCTCTGCCGTGATTCCCTGAGCGGAGCGAAGGGTCTCTGAAATAATCGTAGAGGTTCTTCGCTTCGCTCAGAACGACACTGCCTAACATCAGTTAAGAAGTAAAATTGGCCGCAATATGGAGTTCACATTCAAACCCATTGGCGTGATTCATTCCCCATTCACTGAAAAAGACAAAGCCCCAATCCAAGCCTCGCGTTCGCAGGCGGTTGGGCGGGTCGAAGTTTATCCCGATTTCGCGGAGGGATTGAAAGACATCGAGGCGTTATCCCACATTTACCTTTTCTACGTCTTTCATGAATCGCAGGGATATAAATTACAGGTCAAACCGTTTTTGGATGACCGCGAACACGGAATTTTCTCCACCCGATATCCGTATCGCCCCAACCCGATTGGATTCTCCATCGTCAAACTGCTTTCACGCGAAAGCAACATCCTGACCGTCGAGGGGGTGGATGTGCTGGATGGGACTCCCCTGCTCGACATCAAGCCATATGTTCCAGACTTCGACCACCGCACGGATGTCCACGCGGGCTGGTACGAAACCCGAAGCAAAAAGTAAGGTGACAGTCACTTCCAAAAAGTGACTGTCACCTGTTAATTTTCCATGATAATTGGGGTGACATACTTTTCG
>CAILWD010000032.1 GCA_903837815.1 uncultured Chloroflexota bacterium
CAAAAAGCAAACCGCCTGTTGACCGAAATGGACGAATTGAAAACGCGGTTGTTTTCCAACATCACACATGAGTTCCGGACACCGCTCACGCTGATTCTGGGGCCCCTTGAAGAAATGCTTGCAGCCGGCGCATTGGCTGCCGCCATAGATGCCGGGCTATGGCTGCCATGAATAAAAAAAGAGTCGCGCTTGAGGCACGACTCTTTTTGGTTGGTTGGGTTGTAGGAATTAGGAGATCACAACAACATCAGCGGCCTGAAGACCCTTGGGGCCCTTCTCGATGGAGAATTCCACCTTCTGGCCTTCCTGCAGGTTCTTGAAGCCGTCAGCCTTGATGGCCGAGAAGTGCACGAAAACATCGGGGCCGCCCTCGCGCTCGATGAATCCGAAGCCCTTGGTTCCGTTGAACCACTTAACCGTACCGACTACACGTTCAGACATTTTTTTGCCTCCTGAGCAAAATAAAAAAATTGGTGACGCAGTACTTCTTTCATCGGGCGGTTCGGCAAAACACATCAAAGATCACGCTTTGGGAGTTGTCTTGATTCTTCGACCTCGAAAAGCCACTTGCATCCTACGCTCGCAACTTTATCATGAAACTCTCATCTTGACAATTATTTCAACGGCTCAAGAATCATGACCGGGATCTGGCGGTGAGCCGCCCTCTCTTTATACACTTCGTACCCGCGGTAATAGGTCAGGGCAAGCCGCCAGAGGGTTTCGCGCTCCTCCCCCGCTGTTTCCCGTGCGAGGTAGCGCCCAGTCTTCCCCCGAAATTGAACCTCGCATTCAGGGTTGGCCTTGAGGTTGTAATACCAGCCGGGGTTATGCTCGCGCCCAAAACTGGAAGCGATCAGAGCAATACGGTCACCGTCAAAGATGCCGATTAGCGGCTGGGTCAGTCGGCGTCCGCTTTTGGCGCCGGTGGCGGTCAATGAGATGATCGGCCAGCCGAGAACCTCGGACATGGTGTACTTGCTGCGTGTCCAGCGCAGCACGGCAAGGTCCATGCGATGCATGCGGGTCGCAAAGAACGCGGTCACCGCAGGCAACATGGCGATGCGGTGTATGGCTCTTTGCAGCAGGTTCGGCGCGCGTTTCATTTTTCCATCCAGATCGTGACTGGGCCATTATTGAGGAGTTCGACCTGCATGTTCGCCCCAAAACGCCCGGTCTGGGTCGGAACCCCGTGGCTGCGCAACAACTCCACAAAGCGGTCCACCAGCGGGGATGCCTGGTCCGGCAGGGCGGCATCAATAAAGGAGGGACGGCGGCCTTTGCGTGTATCAGCGTACAAAGTGAACTGCGAAACCACGATCGCCTCGCCTTTCACATCCAGCACCGAAAGGTTCGTCTTGCCCTGCTCGTCCTCAAAGATGCGCAGGTTGGCGGTCTTTTCCGCCAGGAAGGTTGCCTGCTCCTCCCCATCGCCATGACCGATGCCCAAAAGAATCAGCAGACCATTTCCAATGCTGGAAATGGTCTCTTCGTTTACGGTGACACTTGCGCGGGATACGCGCTGGATCAGCACCCGCATGGGCTACGGCAGCTGCATGGCTTCGCGGACCTCGAC
>CAILWD010000033.1 GCA_903837815.1 uncultured Chloroflexota bacterium
GAGAATTACCTCGCTTTCGTTCATCTTGCTTGTATCGTTATTTTTGTCAGAAACTATTTTTGAGATGAGTTCTAGTATTTACATTGAAAACAGGAAACTCATTGCTAACAATTGCGCCGTCAAATTGCTGACTGATAACGCCAAACGCGCCGTTTCTTGCGTCAATGCGAGAGAAAATGATATTTCCTTCCCGAACTACATTTTGTCTTTTCGTTTGTATTTCGTCCCCTTTTTTCTTTTCCCTTAGCGAAACCCCTTTGCCCCACAACTTGACCGTCAATTGCAGGTAGTATTTATCATCGTCGATATTTATAAACTCTTTTTGCTCGTCTAAAATATCCTTCAATTGAACCATTGGGTATGTTTGCTTCGATTTCAAAATCTCCTTGATGACGCTTAATTCCTTGTGCTGTGCAATCAAGTCATTATCCAAGTTGCTGACGTACTCTCTGGCAATGTCGGCTTCCAGCGCATTGGTAGGGTTGAGTTTTAGCAAATAAGGCAATATATTTTCAGGCTTGCTGTTCTTAAGCCTTTTATAGGTTTCATCTAGCGTACTTGCATCGTTGGGCTGAATATGGCTGAGGGCAGCCTGCCATTCTGCAATCTGGCTTTCCGAAATTGTGCTTTTGTAATTTGCCAAATTGAAAGAATAGAGATGCGCCTTGTCGATGCGTTTGGCAATTTCATTTTGAATGCGGTTTTCCAGCATTTGGTCGAAGGCTTTCAAGCCTGCTTCGCGTTCGGCTTCCGTGATCTTTTTTCCCTTCAACTTCTTGTCTAATTCATTAACCTTCTTTTCTCTTTCCTTTTCGCCTTTGGCGCTCATGTCGGCGCGGGTTTCAAGTCGAATTTTTTCCTTCACACGCGGGTCGAGGGTTTTGATCCACTCGGTAGGGATGCAAAACTGGTGTTTGCTTTCGGGTGGCTGCACTCCATGCTTTACATACTCATGGAATAAGGTCAGACATTCGGCTAATTGATTCCCTTTTTGTTCCTTGCGGTTGGTTCCCATCGTGTACCCGTCATTGGTCACTTTGTAGAACCATGTCCACTCGGTTTTGCCGCCTTTTTCAAAGACGAGAATCGAAGTCTTGGGACCCTGTCCGCTTTTGCTGACGAACAGTCCCTGCGGCAGGGAAATCACTGCTTTTAATTGCGCCTCTTCCAAGAGCATTTTGCGCAGGGCTCTTGCGCTGAACTGATCCCAAGTGTGGAAACCTTCCGAAACCACCACGGCGCAACGTCCGCCTTGTTTGAGGTGCTCGAACATTAATTTCACAAATAGAATCGTCGTTTCTGATTCTTTGGAATATTCTGACCACACATCGGGATAGGCTTCCTGGTCACGTTCCGCGCCGAAAGGTGGGTTAGCTAATACGACTGACTTCGTCTCATGCTCAGTAACAGGGTGATACTTGGCTAAAGAGTCGCCCTGTTCGATGTTGGCTGGGTTCAATCCGCGAATGTAGAAATTGATTGCCGCCATTTTGCGAATCATGCCGAGATATTCCACGCCTGTTACACCGCTTCTGTAAAATTGCGAAGTCTGCTCGATGCTGGGGAATTCGATTTGGTTCTTTTCAAAATACTGATCGAACCATGCTCTTAATTCGGTATGTGCCTTCTCGCCGGGCCATGCGCGGGTTGAGTCCACTCGCCGCATGACAAATTCATAGGCATCGAACAAGAATCCGCCCGTACCGCAGGCGGGGTCAAAAATCACATCGTCAAAATTGGGTTCCAGCAAAGCCGTCATAAACTGGCGAACATGATCTGGTGTGCGGAATAAGCCAATATCTTTTGTCCCGCCGGTTTCGCTTAAAGCAGATTCAATCGCGTCGCCTAAAAGGTCAGTTTGGAGTAAACGCTTTTCGTCAATATCATCCGCAATGATGC
>CAILWD010000034.1 GCA_903837815.1 uncultured Chloroflexota bacterium
AATATCGAAAATGCGCGTGGATGGATGGGCGTCCCGTTAATCGCGCGCGCGCGGGTGATCGGCTACATCACGCTGGACAGCCATACTAACGGCTCATTCACGCAAAACGAAGCTAACATCGCACAGACTTTCGCACATCAGGCGGCCACTTCCCTCGAAAACTGCCGCCTGTTTACGGAGACCAAACAGCGCCTCGAAGAGCTGGAGGTTGTCAGCCGGGTTTCCTTTGCGTTACGGGCCGCCCACGACACAGTGGAAATGCTGCCCATCCTGCTCGAGGAGGTTAAAACCAGCCTGAGAACCGAATCAGCCGACATCTGGTTGTATGAGTTCGAAGCGAACGAACTCAAGACAAAAGCCGTTTCGGGACAGTTCGAGCGCCTGAATAAAATGAACTTCAAGCCCGGGGAGGGTGTTGTCGGCACAGTCTATGCGACGGGAACAGCGCACATCATCACGCCCCAGACCCAAGGCTCGGAGATTCACGAAGCCAACAGGAACGTTTTCGATGAAAATTGGAGCGGCATTGTGGTGCCAATCCGCACTGCAAGCGAAATCATCGGCGCTTTGGGGGCGGCGGTCTATTTCCCCAAAAAGATCGAATCTCACCATCTCCGCCTGCTGACCACCCTTGCCGAAATTGCGGGAAACGCCATTTACCGCTCGAATCTATACCGCCAGAGTGAAGAGCAAATCCAGCGCCTCACCACCCTGCGCGAACTGGACACTGCCATCGCTTCCAGCCTCGACCTGCGCCTGACCCTCAGCATTCTGACGGAACACCTGCTCAGCAAGATGGGAGTCAGCGCTTCGGCAGTGCTGATCTATAACCCCACCGAACAGTCGCTCGATTACAGTGTTTTTTCAGGATTCAAAAACCAAAAGGAAATACGCCAACCCATAAAAATCGGGGACGGTCTGGCGGGTAAAATCCTTATCAACCGACGGGCGTTTTTCCTCAAAGACCTGGGGTTGGAAAACGAGTCTCGCCTTCCCAATTGGTTAAAGCGCGAAGGATTCAAAAGTTATTATGCCGTGCCGCTTTTCAGCAAGGGAGTCATAAAAGGCATTCTGGAAACATACTTCCGCGAGACTTTTTCTCCCAGCGCAGACTGGATCGAGTTCATTCACATGCTTGCAGAACAGGCGGTGATCGCCATCGACAACGCGCAACTCTTTGAAAGCTTGCAACAAAGCAACCAGGAACTTTCGCTCGCCTACGATAGAACGCTAGAAGGTTGGGGCAAGGCGCTGGAACTCCGTGACAAAGAAACCCAGGGACACACCGAACGCGTCACCGCCCTGACCCTCGAACTGGCTCTGCAAATGGACGTACCCGAAGCCAGCCTGTTGCACATCCGCCGCGGCTGCCTGTTGCATGACATTGGAAAGATGGGCGTCCCCGACCATATCCTGCGTAAAGACGGCAAGTTGACAGAAGAGGAACTGGTCGAGATGCGCAAACATGCCCAATATGCCTATGACATGATCCACCCCATCGAGTACCTGCGCCCCGCCCTGGATATTGCCTACTGTCATCACGAGTGGTGGGACGGGAACGGTTATCCGCAAGGATTGAAGGGAGAGGAAATTCCCCTGTCGGCCCGGATCTTTGCCATCATCGATGTGTGGGACGCGCTCTCGTCTGACCGTCCCTACCGAAAAGCCTGGGACTATGAAAAAATCCTGGAATACATCCGCGGCCTTTCGGGCAAACAATTCGACCCTGAGGTTGTGGATGCGTTTTTCAACATGATCGAGAATGAAAGCAGGTTTTTCGACTGGAAGTGATTACGGCTCCATTCCTGCCGTCATCCAAAACAAAAACGATGAGTTTGCGGCTCATCGTTTTTTGTTGAGTTTATTTCACGCGTAAAAACCGCCGCTTGCCGACTTGCAACACGCCGGGGTGTGGGAATGCTCCATCGCGCTCGATGACCTGCCCGTCGAGTTTGACTCCCTTTTGGTCGATGAGCGAACGCGCCTTGCTCTTGCTCTCCGCCATGCCCGCAGCGAGAATCACATCCACGACGGTTTGACCCGCTTGCAGGGCATACTCGGGCAT
>CAILWD010000035.1 GCA_903837815.1 uncultured Chloroflexota bacterium
ATCATCTGCCAGCTTGCCATAAATCCCGTCCGTTATGCCTATGTTCTCATGCATGAGGTTTTGACTTATTGCCTTAAGTTCTGAAATGTCCCTGGCATTTTTCACACCATACACCCCATGACCATGTCGCAATTTATGGGGGGAAAGGTATTCAACGCCGGCGCGATCGCAAAGCACTTTCAAGCCATCCTTAAATGTGACTTCGCGCCCTCGAGGTGTCTTTTTTATCCCGCCGATATAAAACTCAAGGCCCCATTTTTCACCCGTTCTAATTCGAGACTTAAAAGCAGGATACCAAAGCAAATCCCGCCCGCCATGCGCCGCTATATACTCATGCCATTCTCGGACGGGTTTCATAAGGCTATCGATCGGCAATAAAAAAGTGATCGCCGCTTTATGATTTTTAGTCATGACGCCAATTTCCGGGGATTGTATGACCTTGTTTTTTTCAATGTCCACAGCCGCAAAAGGTAAGGAAACAAACGCGCCAATCCTTGCGCCCGAAAGGAATAGAAAACAAGTCGCGGCTATATCTCGCATTTGTACTAAGCTTTCAGGCTTTAACGCGGCGATTTTTTCCACGTCTGAAAGTTTCCAATATTCGCGATGCGTTAATTTACTTTGTTTCCTAGCTGATCGCCTGACCTCGAGAGTCTCCAGATAAGCGGAAGAAATTTTTACGCCCTTATACAACTTAACCCACTCTAAAAACATCCGCGCATGTAACACTTTCCTTTCAAGTTCCGACGGTGACAGTGGCTTAACGTCTTTTTTATTTTGTGGGATAAGGTTTTTGTGCTGATAGTTTCGGGCGTGCAAGATGTACTCCGGGAAAGTCGGCTTGACCTTTTCAACTTCTGATACATGCCGCTTGTCAAGCCACTGCAAAAAGTGTTTCATGCTTTGCCAGTATGACCTGACAGTCTGCTTGTCTCTTTGCTTGACCGTTTCGCGGTATTCTAAAAAATCCCTGACAAGTAAATAATTTTCGCGGTTTATCATGTTTATCTTTTTCCTTTCGTAAAAATGGATATTTTGTGGCCTTTGGGACATTTGCCTATAACATGCGTCCCGACCTTTTCAAGAGTCGTAAAAGTTGTATAACCTTTACACCCTAAGCAGTAGCACTCATTAGGCTTTAGCCGCCTATGTTCTTTTTTCTTCGTTTCGTCAAGCCACGCCGCGAATTTTTCACCGTGAATCCAATACCGCCCGCTTTCGTCTTTTCTATGTGGGGCCTTATTGCGTATTGTCATCATGACCCACGCAAGCCGGCATTCCAATTCCTGCGCAATTTCGGAAGGCTTGTATTCCATGTCAAGCAAACGCACAGAACGCCGGGAAAGTGTCCTGGTAATTGAAATTATTCTTTTACCCATTTTTCACACTCGCAAGGGAAAATATAAAAAGCTTTTTTGTTTTTTGGGTTGGGATGTTCGTCATAAGGCTGATAGTCCTTAGTATATGCTTGTGTTACAATTGAAATGTTTATATTCAAGTATCTATATTGTAACTTTAGCATTACAATACGTCAAGCCTTGTTATACTAGAGGTACAAGTGGTAAAATCATGAAAATGACCGTAAATAATCGCTTTGCCGTCCTACTCGCAGAAAAGCGGATCAAAGAACGCCGCAATATATCCCTGCAAGAGGTATCGAAAAAAACAGGTGTATCCCGCCGGGCCTTATATGCTTGGGAAAATAACCGCGTGAATCGTTTTGATGTCCCTGTTATAGACGCCCTTTGCGAGTATTTCGGAATTAATCCCGGCGAATTATTCCACTATATCCCAAACGAAAAACCCAAAGCCACGCCGCGCAAGGTAAAAAAGCCGGCATAATCTTTTTGTAGTGTTGCACGCGCCGCGCCTCTTGCCTCTTGCGCCCGCGTGCCTTCCGCGCCCGCTTGCCCTGTCTGATAGCAGGTCAAGCGGGTTTTATTTTTTGTGTTTTGTTTACAAGGCACTATAAAATTATCAGGATAAAAAAATACTCCCAAAGCATAACGCGCCGCGCCTTTGCCGAAAATAAAAAAACGTGATGAAGATTACCACGCCATAAAAAACGCCACCGGGAGCCACCAGAAACACTAGGACGCACGCAAGGCACGCAAGCCGGCAAAAGACCCGCGCAAGGTAAAAAAAGCCTTTGCAATTTCGGGGAAAAAGTTTCCAAAAAATACCCCCTGTGTAGTGCTGTCTTTGACTCCTGCCTGGGGCGCCAAATACGGTGCTTTTTGTGAAAACCACCCCCATATACTAGACTGAATCCAATAGACAAGACAAAAAAAGAAAGCCCCCGCAACTCGGTATGGATTTTTTAGGAGTGCCTTCTCCATTCGCAGCCGTTTCACTTCCCGCTCTTCACTCTCTGTCTTCACCGGTCGTCCAATCGGCTTATGAAATGAGAGTTCTACTTCTCGTCGATACATCCGTACCCAGGCTTTGATCCTGTCTCGTTTACGGATGTTCAGTTTGTCCGCCACAGTTGCATACGTCATGTGCTCTTCCTCCACCAGACGTACCGCCTCCTGCTTAACTTCCACTTTTTAGTGCAACATCCCTTTTCTTCCTGACATAAAAGCACCTCCTGTGCTATCTTCTCACAGGAGGGCTTTCTTTTCGTGTCTACTTTTACGGGGCAGTTCAAACTCGGCGAATCTTTTTTACCTGTTTACTTGCCTACGTGTTTACCTATTTCCCCATCATTCACAATAATAGGTCATGCGCTGCAAATGAGTGGATGGGTCGATATACTGCACCTTCACATCTGGCGGAGCGCTCAAGTTGATGGGCGCATAATTCAGGATTGCCCGAATACCCGCCTTCACCAATTGGTCGGTCGTTTCCTGCGCCACCGAAGCGGGGATGGTCAGCATTGCAATCTTAATGCCGCTGGCATTGATCTTTTCGATCATGTCTGCCGTGTCTTCCACCGTGAGGTCGCCAATTTTCTGCCCGATTTTGGATTTGTCGTTGTCGAAAATCATGACCACGTTGAAGCCGCGATTGACGAATCCCTGATAACGGGCAAGGGCGTGTCCCATGTCGCCCGCGCCGACGATGATCACATCCCACAGGCGATCCACCTTGAGGATTTCACGCAATTTATCCAGCAGGTAAGGGATGGAATATCCCGTGCCTTGTTTGCCAAACTCGCCAAACTGCGAAATATCCTTGCGGATTTGCGCTGCGGAAATTCCCACATGCTCGCCCAACTCCTGTGACGAAGTGGTTTTCATGCCCTGATCTGCCATGTGCTGCAAAGCACGGAGGTAAACGGGCAAACGAGTGATGATAATATCCGGAATTTTGTCGGCATTCATGGTCAATTCCTCACTTTTCTCGAATATAGAGTAAATTTACCATAAATTGCGGTTTTGTACAATTATGCGCAAATGCAGATTTACGTCTTTCGCAAAGCAACAAAATCTTAACTCGAATACTCCGAATAATGCGCTCCGTCCCCCACCCAGGTAGCGCATCCGGGCGGCAACAACCATCCCACAGAGGTCTAAAAATCGTCCCATTAACGCATTGCCTCGGAGCAAAATGTAATAAAATAGACATCAATATATTTCCGATTTTAAGAAGTGAACTTGGAATTCGCGTGCCCCTATTTTTTCGATTTCGCCGCCTTCGACTTACCCCAGCTCTGATCCTGACCATTTTATTGGTTTCCTGCTCCGGAGCTGTTCCTTCCGTTCCTACATCCGCGCCACAAACCGAACAACACCCCAACACGCCTGTAAAATCGCCGGCCCCGCGCCCCAACGCTGTAGTCCAGTTTCAGCACATCGGGATCGAAGACGGACTCTCTCAAAGCGTAGTGAACGTTATCCTGCAAGACCGCCGGGGCTTCCTCTGGTTCGGCACACAGGACGGATTAAACCGCTATGACGGTTACAACTTCAAGGTCTACAAACCCGACCCTGAAGACCCCGGCAGTCTCAGTGACGGTTGGGTTGAAGCGCTTTACGAAGACAGGGACGGTTATCTCTGGATCGGAACCTATCAGGGCGGACTGAACCGCTACGACCCGAAGACCGATACATTCACCCAATTTCGACATATCCCGCAGGAGCCTTCCAGCATCAGCGAAGGGATGATTTGCGCCATTTTGCAAGACCGCTCCGGAACACTCTGGGTGGGCACCACAGCCGGGTTGAACAAGTTCGATGCCACAAATAATTCATTCATCCACTACCGCAATGAACCCGAAGACCCCGACAGTCTGAGCCACAACAGCGTTCATGCCATTTATCAGGATTCCAAGGCCAGGATGTGGATCGGCACGCTTGGAGGCGGTTTTGAATCATTTGACCCACTAACAGGGAAATTCAAACATTTCCGCACAAGCCCTGCCGAAGAAGAAGGACTCGCATCAAAGCCTCCAACCGTGAACATGGAAGAAAACCAGTTGGGAGCCCTGGATATCATCAGCAATAACTATATCAAGGATATTGTCGAAGACGGCAGGGGCAACCTGTGGATCAGCACCGAAAAGGGATTAAATCACTTCAACCCGAATCGCCATCAATTCAGACATTACTTCACATCTGAAGCGGATTCTTCCACCCTGACCAGCAACGCCATCTCTGCCCTACTTGTAGATCAGCATGGAATGTTGTGGGTCGGGACTCAATATGGTTTAAACCGCTTCGATGAGTCATCGGGCAAGTTCACGCGGTATACAGCCAACCCACTCATCTCTGACAGCCTGAGCAACAATAATATTTTTTCGCTTTACGAGGATCGTGAAGGAGTATTGTGGGTCGGAACCTGGGGCGGCGGACTTAACAAACACAGCCCTGCGCAGAACAAATTTACCCTGTACCGGCATAATCCCAGCAAGCCCAATTCCAACATCCCTGCCAACGGAGTCTTTGGGGCAGCGGCGGATAAATCAGGAAGTTTCTGGCTCGGTTCATCCGGTGAAGGTTTGACACGCTTCGACCCCGCCAGTGGAACTTCGACCCGCTTCACCAACAACCCCGACGACCCCGACAGCCTGGCAGACAACCGGGTCTGGGTTGTCCATTTCGACCACGCAGATGCCCTCTGGCTTGGAACCAGCAATGGGCTGGATAAGTTCGATAAGTCCACCGGAAAATTCACCCACTACAGGTCTGATCCACAGAATCCAGAAACCAGCCTGAGCAACAACTTCATCTCGCAAATTTATGAAAGCCCCGATAAAACTTTTTGGGTTGGAACCAACAACGGTCTGAATCAATTCGACCGCAATAACGGAACTTTTACCCATATCACCGACCCAGCCAACCCGAAGGGAGCCGCCTCTGCGACCGTGGGCGCCATCCTCGAAGACCGCGATGGACAATTGTGGGTCGGCACAGCGAGCGAGGGACTGTATCGCTTCGACAAGGAAAACACTGCTTTCCGCTATTACCAGGCAGAAGCGGGGAATCCAGCCAGCCTGAGCAGCAATGTCATCCTGGATATTTATCAAGATGGCGAAGGTAGCATCTGGCTGGCAACCAGCGGCGGATTGAACAAGTACGACCCTGCAACCGATTCTTTCTCCGCCCTGACCGAACGTCATGGGCTGCCCAACAACTTCATCTACTGCATCATTCCCGATGAGGACAACAACCTGTGGTTGACAACCAACCATGGGCTTTCGCGCTTCGACCCTCACAGCGGAACCTTTCAAAACTTCACCACCAGCGACGGTCTGCAAAGCAACGAATTCAATGCCAACGCCTGCGCCCGCAGTCAAAATGGCGATATTTTTGCAGGCGGAAGTTTCGGCATCAATTTTTTCAACCCATCGGAAATCCCCGTAAACAATTACGCGCCATCGATCCTGCTCACGGCGCTGACGCAAAACGAAAAGCCCATCAAAACAGCGGATTCATTGATGGAGCCTCGCAAAATCAGATTGGAATGGCCCGCCAACTCCTTCGAGTTCGAATTCGCCGCTTTGAGCTTTGCCGAACCGAAAAAAAATCAATACGCCTACGCTCTCGATGGATTCGACAATGCCTGGAATGAAATCGGCAACAAACGCGAGGGACGCTACACTAACCTGCCCGGTGGCGAGTACACCCTATGGCTAAAAGGTTCGAATAATGACGGCGTATGGGCTGAGGACAGAGCCGCGCTCCAAGTGACCGTGATTCCACCCTTCTGGGAGACTTGGTGGTTCCTCCTGTTTTCAGGTCTGGGTATAATAACGGGAGTCTGGGCGGGCTACAATTTGCGAGTCCGCAGCATCGAAATGCGCCGACAGGAATTGGAACGTCAGGTGGCGGAACGCACCCGCGAAATCGAGCGCCTCTTTGAGCAGATGAAGGAACTCGCCATCATCGAGGAGCGCAACCGCCTCGCCCGCGAACTGCACGACAGCGCCAAACAGAAAGCCTTCGCGGCGCTGGCGCAGATTGGCGCAGCAAACGGATTGATCCAGCGCAACACTACCGCCGCCCAGAGCCACATCAGGGAAGCCGAGAATTTGGTGCATGATGTGATCCAGGAATTGACTTTCCTGATTCAGGAAATGTACCCGATGGCGTTGAAGGAAAAGGGACTGGTGTTGACCCTGCGCGAATACGTGTACGAATGGGAAAGCCGCTCCGATATCAAAGCCGGCCTGCGCGTGGAAGGCGACTTTCACCTGCCCCTTAAAGTGGAGCAGTCCTTGTACCGCATCACGCAGGAGACACTCGCAAATGCGGCGCGTCACAGCCATGCCAGTTCAGTGGATATGGCGCTTGTGTATGATACAAATCAAGTCAGCTTGAGCATCGCCGACGATGGTTGCGGCTTTGACGTAGACCAGAAGCCCAAAGGCGTCGGGTTGCGCTCCATCAGGGAACGCGCCGAAAGTGTCGGCGGGAGACTCATCCTCCAAAGCAAGCCCGGCAACGGGACACGCATCAAAGTCATTATTCCGGTCGGGCAGCCTCAACCGCTGCAAGGAGTTCAGTCATGACACCCATCAGCATTTTGATCGTGGACGATCACGAAGTGGTACGCAATGGCATTCGCGCCTATCTCGAAACCCTGCCCAAATTCAACGTGGTGGGCGAAGCCGCCTCCGGCAAAGAAGCCATCAAAATGGCGGGCGAATTGATCCCCGATGTGGTGCTGATGGATCTGGTCATGCCCGGCATGGACGGCATCGAGACCACCCGCGAGGTGAAGAAGATTTCCCCGCGCACCCAGATCGTGGTGTTGACCTCCTATCACGAAGACGAGCAGATTTTCCCCGCGCTCAAGGCAGGCGCGATTTCCTACGTTTTGAAAGACATGAAGATGGATAAACTGGCGGAAGCCATCCAGAGCGCGATTCACGGCGAAGTGACCCTGCATCCGCTGGTGGCGACGCGCGTGCTACGCAACCTGCGCGGCGAAAGCCAGGACGAATCCTTCTACGCCGAACTCACCGACCGCGAACTGGAGGTCTTGAAGTTCATTGCCAACGGTCTAAGCAACAGCCAGATTGCCGAGCAACTGGTCATCAGCACGAACACGGTCAAGGGACACGTCAGCAACATCCTCAACAAGTTGCATCTCGCTGACCGGACTCAGGTGGCAGTGTACGCCTGGCAAAAAGGGATTGTTCACAGGGATTGACCTGTTTACCTGTTTATCTTGCCCACCTGCATACCTCATCGGCAACTCTGCACCCACGCATCCAATTTGCGATTCTTGAGAATGACGCTGAAATCGAGCCGCTTCGATTGTTCGCAAAATGAGATAAAGTCGCCGGGCAGGTCGGTGTATTCGGCGGCGAAGACGGGTTTGCCCGCCTCGACATAGGACAGCATGGATTCAGTTTCCCCATAATAGAAATAATCTTCGGTAATGGCAAAGTCATACACTCCGACCAGTTTTTCAACCTGGTCGGAGGCGTTTTTTTGTCCGATGGCGAGCCCGCGTTTGTGGGATTCATCCGCGAGCCAGAGGGCG
>CAILWD010000036.1 GCA_903837815.1 uncultured Chloroflexota bacterium
CACCATCTTCGGGCAGGTGATAAGCGGTCTTGATACGGCAGAACAATTGACGATGGGCGATAAAATCCTGGGCGTGGAAATCGAAGAGCAGTAATGCAAACCAACAACATCCATTGGGGTTCGCTGTCGATCCTGGTCTTTCTCGGGCTGGGCGCGTTGTCGGCTTTGCTGGCGGCTTTCGGCATTGGAATCAATTCATTGATCGTCCTTTTTTCGGAGCAGGGCAACGCGGCCGGGCTGATGATCACCGCTGTCACCTTTGGCTTCGAAGGGGTCGTCCTGCTGTTTTGCTGCTGGTTCGTCCTGCAAAAAGTGATGGGACGCGAACATGCCGGGCGTGTTCTCAGATTTTCCTTCGAAGGCTGGCAGGTTGCGGCAGTCATCGGCCTGGTGGCGGTTTCGCTGGCGGTCGGGGCGGCTGTTGTCATCTCTGAAGTTGGGTGGCTGGCATGGCTCACCCTGCCCATCCTGACCGTGGCTGTCATCGTGCCGCCCATCTGGCTGTTCTTCGGCATCGGTTCACACGGCATCGAGCTTGGTCCACGCTGGCGGGTTTTCAGCATATTGGGTCTGGGTATGAGCCTCAGCACGCTGATCATGATCGCGCTGGAGATGGCGGCGCTGGCGGTTGGGGTCATCGGCGGCGCGGTGTTCCTTGCCCTGACGCAGCCGGATCTCGTGCGGGAAATCGGCAGCCTGATGCCCCTGCTTCAGAACGAAACGGATGCAGACGTTATTCTGAAATCATTTGCCCCCTACATCGCCAATCCCATTTTGATCTTTACAACCATCGGGTACATTTCGATTGCCGTACCGCTGATCGAAGAATTGTTCAAGCCGCTCGCGGTCTGGCTCTTCGCGCGGGAATTGGAATCTCCCGCCCAGGGTTTTGTCCTGGGTCTGTTGAGTGGTGCAGCATTTGGGCTGGTCGAAAGTTTGAATGCCAGCGGCGGAGGGACCGAAAACTGGATTGCCGTGGTCACTGTCCGCGCGGGGACAAGCATGTTACACGTCATGACTTCGGGCTTGGTCGGCTGGGGAATCGCTTCGGCGTTTTGCGAGCGGCGCATTTTCAGGCTGGCCGCTGCATATTTCAGCGCCGTTCTCGTTCACGGCTTGTGGAATGCCTGTGCGGGTGGATTTGTTTTTGCATACATTGGCAGCTTCATCGGCAAACCTGAATGGGGCGCCTTTCTTCCTGCCACAGTGGGAGGCATGGCTGCGCTGGCAATTGGGATTTTTACGATTCTGTTTTTATCGAACAAAAGGATGAGGGCTTCGCGTTGATCGAAGCGGGTACAATAACCACATGAATGATTTATCCACTGCGCGGGAAGGCGACCTTGCCCAACTGGTCGGCTTGACCCACAAACATTTCATCTTCACGCTGAAATCTGGGACTGAGTTCCAGAGTCATCGCGGCATCCTCAAGCACGACGACCTGATCGGCAAGCCCTACGGCTCGCAGGTGTTCAGCCACACGGGAGCGCCGTTCTTTTTGCTCCAGCCATCCATCGCAGACGTGCTCAACGAATTGCCGCGCGCCACGCAAATTTTATACCCGAAGGATATCGGCTACATCCTGGTGATGATGGGCATCACGCCCGGCAAGCGGGTGATGGAAGCGGGGACGGGGTCTGGCTCGATCACGATTGCGATGGCAACCGCCGTCGGCGCGGAAGGGAAGGTCATCTCCTACGAGCAAAAGCCCGACACGCAAAATCTCGCCCGCAAGAATGTCGAACGCATCGGGCTGACCTCGCGGGTCGAGTTCAAACTACGCGACATCCGCGAAGGCTTCGACGAAACCGAGGTGGACGCATTCTTCCTCGATGTGCAGTTCCCCTACGAATACATCGGGCAGGTGCGTGCCGCGCTCAAGCCCGGCGGCTTCTTCGGCACCATCATCCCCACCTTCAATCAGGTCGAGAAAACGCTGGTGGCTTTGAAGAAAAACAACTTCGCCTTTGTCGAGGTCTGTGAACTGATGCTGCGGCACTTCAAATCTGACCCCGCCCGCATCCGTCCCGCTGACCGCATGGTGGCGCACACCGGCTATTTGATCTTCGCCCGCCGCATCGAACCCAACGCCGACCCGCGCGGATTGGAGTTGGAGAACGAAGTCAGCATCGAAGATTGATGCTGTTGTGAACCATTAACCGCGAAGCCCGCCAAGAACGCGAAGAAAACCTCAATCTATTCTTTGC
This sequence comes from uncultured Chloroflexota bacterium, assembly GCA_903837815.1. Classification (GTDB taxonomy): domain Bacteria; phylum Chloroflexota; class Anaerolineae; order Anaerolineales; family Villigracilaceae; genus Villigracilis. Next base: position 2,208 of record CAILWD010000036.1, read on the forward strand.
CGACTTTGCGCTCTTGGCGGCAAACAAAACCCAACCCATGAATCTCACCCAGGAATATATCGCCCAGAAACTTCAGGATGCCCGCAGGAACGCCGACGAATCAGACGGCTACGCGGAGATTCCTGTCAAGCCGAATACGCGCCTGAAATGTGCGGCGGTATTGATTCCGCTTGCGTTTTCGGGCGGCGAATGGCATCTGCTGTTTACCCGCCGCACCGACAAAGTTCAATCGCACAAGGGGCAGGTCTCCTTCCCCGGCGGCGCGTGTGACGATGGCGAAACCACGCCCGAACAGACCGCCCTGCGGGAAACCGAGGAGGAGATCGGCGTGCGACGCGAAGATGTGACCGTGCTTGGGCGTCTGAGTCAGTTGATTACCATCACCAGTTACCGCGTCACCCCTGTAGTGGGAGTCATCCCATTTCCATACGCCTTCAAGGTCGCAGGCGTCGAAGTGGCGCGGGTGTTCACCATCCCCCTCCTGTGGCTCTCAGACCGAAATAATTATTGGGAATTCTTCCTGCGCGATTCGGAGCGTTCGCTCATTACCTACCACCCCTTCGATGGCGAATTGCTCTGGGGCGCAACGGCCAGGATGACAGTCACGTTTTTGAAGACAATTGGAACGCTGACGGCGATATAATCTGCCGCATGGAAATTAATCTCACCACCCCCGCCCTGCTCTTCCCCACCGTGTCCTTATTGATGCTGGCTTATACCAACCGTTTTCTCACCCTTGCAACCATCATCCGCAACCTGCATGACCGTTACAAAACCGAAAATGACGAAAACCTGCTGGGACAGATTGCGAACCTGCGCTACCGCATCTATCTGATTCGCAACATGCAAATCTTCGGCGTTCTCAGCCTCTTATTCTGCGTCGTCAGCATGTTCGCCCTCTTTGCTGGCTGGATCACGGCTGGACAATGGAGTTTCGCCATCGCCCTGATTCTGATGATCGTTTCGATGGTCATCTCGCTGCGCGAACTGCAAATCTCCGTCGGTGCGCTGGATTTGCTTCTGGCTGAATTGGAAAGCGAAAAGAAGAAAAAGGGTTGATGTCTTCGAGACATCAAAAGGACGGGCAGACTGCCCGTCCTTTCTTCTTGCACACCAAATCAGGAGAAGAGGATGTTTATTGAGGGGGGAGAAGCACCGCGTCAATCACATGGATTACGCCGTTGGAGGCTTCGACATCGGTGATGATGACCTGCACGGTGTCGTTCAGGAAGACCTTGCCATCCTTGACCGTGACGGCGACATCCTTACCGAGAACGGTTGGGGCGCTGGTCAGACCAACCACGTCAGCGGCCATGACCTTGCCAGAGACCACATGGTAGAGCAGGATGTCGGTCAATTGCTGTTTGTTTTCGGGCTTGAGCAGGCTGTCAAGAGTTCCAGCGGGAAGGGCGGCGAAAGCATCGTCGGTGGGGGCGAAGACTGTGAAGGGTCCTTCTCCGCTCAAGGTTTCGACCAGTTCCGCAGCGGTCACAGCAGCCACGAGGGTGGTAAAGCGTCCGTCAGCGACAGCGACGTCAACGATGGTGTTCTTTTCCATCATGGCATCATCCGAGGGAGGAAGAAGCACCGCGTCGATGACATGAATGACG
>CAILWD010000037.1 GCA_903837815.1 uncultured Chloroflexota bacterium
CAAAGACCAGAATACTCGTAAGTAATCAGACTTCCTGCATTCCAATTCCCCCCTTTAACCATGGGATGTATATATGTCTCGAAAAAATATGAATAATATTCAATATCATTAGTGTTTACTAGTTCTGCCACGTTTCCTGCCATATCAAAAGCTCCATATGGGCTTACCCCCAATGGAAAACTACCTACGGGTGCTATATAGGGAAACCCATCTTTACTTCCTGCCCCATTTGCTCTCACATCAACGTCCGTTTCATTTCCCCACGGATAAATTCGTTGGTCTGGACCACGGGCGGCTTTTTCCCATTCTGAACTAATTGGCAAACGAGCACCACGCCATAGGCAATATTGTTTTGCCATCGCATCTCCTACCCAAACTACAGGATAAGAATTGTATTCTTTATTGCCATAGTAATCAAGGTTTCCTACTTTTAATTGAGAAGGTGCCTTACATTGCTTTGCAGATACACACTCGCTGTACTGCGCATTAGTCACCTCATACTTGTCGATATAATAAGCCTCCAAAGAAATCGAACGAAGGGGTGAATTTTCATTATAGGTTTTTTCGCAATCAAACCACAAACTAGTCTCATCTTGGCAGGCTATTTTTGTGTCAACTCCCATGGTAAATTCACCTGCTGGTACAAATACCATTTCTACGCCTTTTTCATCAGTGAGCTCGGTCGGTTGCGATGTTGCGGTCGGGGTTAGAGTTTCTACTTTTGTTTTAGTGGGCAGAACAGGAGTTATTGTCAAAGTTGGCGGGGGAGGTGCAAAAGTTATAGTAGGGGTAGATACCTCTGTTGAAGTTTGGCTTGGTTGAGATACAGGGTTAAGCAGTCGGTTTAGTATTGGGATATCTTTTGAATAGGAAACAAACATGTATATTGCAAAAACAACCCCAATTAGAAAAAGCACATTGGGTAGAGCAGAAATACGCGCTACTTTCAACCAGTAACGAAATTTTGAAACAAGCCTAGTTCGCCACAATTCCCGCTTGGCTTGTTTGTTTTCTTTCTCGATCTCTGCCAGAAATATCTTTTCAGTTGATTTGTATTCTGCCTTTATTTTTTCTGCCAACTCATCGTTTGTCAGTTCTTTTACGGCTGGCTGCTTTGTAATCTCTTCTGCCTTTAGCGTAGGTTGCGGCTTCACAACAGACTTGGGCTTTTGTGTTTCGGGTTTCTTGGTTGGCAAGGTCAAGCCGCCCAACCAGCCTTTTTTCGCTTGCAAGACCGCGCCAATCTTGTCTGCCCGCAGGCGCAGGGCACGCATCAAATATTCATAGCCACGTTCTTCAAACAAGTCCACGCCGTGAAAACGTTTCAGGCTTTCAAGGTAGTTGCATTCTTCCAACCGCGCGGGGATGATGAAAATCTCGCCTTCGGGTTGGAGGCTCGCCTCTTCCAACGCAATCCGCACTTCGTTTTGGCGGTATCCCTTTTGGCTGAATTGCTTGGAAAGGCAGACCACCACAATATCGCTTTCGCGCACAGCCTTACGGATTTCAAATTCCCAGTCCTGCCCTGGGATGATATTTTCCTTGTCTAGCCACGCGTCCACACCATCAGCTTTCAGGCGGGCATACAAGGCGCGAACTTTTTCCGCGTCAGGGTGCGCGTGGCAGAGGAAGACTGTGAGGGGGCGTTTGGAGTCGTCGGGCATGGGATGTCCCCGCTGGGGAGGGTTTTCACAATTATACAACTGGTGGGGATTCAGCGGGTCAGCGATTCGGAGATTCAACGAGTCAGTGATTCAGCGAGTCAAAGGGGAATGTCTGTGGCAAAACTTCGTGGACGGTTTTCCTTGCGCCTGTGTACAGTTGTGCATATAATCAGATTATGAGTTACGAATGGGATCCCAACAAAGCCAGAGAAAATCAGAAGAAGCATGGCGTCAGGTTTGCGGATGCGGTGGCGGTTTTTGAAGATGAAAACGCCATCACCATTGAGGACGAGCATGAAAGCGAAGACCGCTTCATCACCATTGGCAGGGATTTTCTCAGAAGAATTTTGGTTGTGGTTTACACCTTTCGCGGCTTGATTATTCGACTTATTTCAGCCAGAAAAGCCACGGCGCGAGAGAAAAAGATATACGAGGAACAACATGAAGAGTGAATATGATTTCAGCAAAGGAAAACGCGGCGCGGTCCGCCCCGCCCCGAAGGGAAAGACCCGCATCACCATCCGCATCGATGATGCTATTTTGGAATGGTTCCGAAGTCAAGTTGAAGCAGCGGGCGGCGGGAATTATCAAACCCTGATTAATAACGCGCTGCGGGAACATATCACACACCAGCAGGAACCAATTGAAGTCATTCTCCGCAGGGTGGTACGCGAGGAATTACAAAATGCCGCTCAATGAAAAAACTCCGAGGTCAATGACTTCGGAGTTTTTTGCACGAACCTCTGTCGTCCACACCATCGGCTTTCAGACGGGCATACAAGGCGCGAACTTTGTCCGCGTCAGGGTGGGCGTGGCAGAGGAAGACTTTGAGGGGGCGGGAGTCCATAAGGATGAACGCTTTGCGGGAAGGATGAAGGATGAAGGATGAAAAAAATGACGCCGCCGGTTATGGCGCGTCATTTTTGCTATCAGGCGTGAGCGTGTGCGTAGGATTTGTTCAACACTCGGATAACGGTCTGAGGCAATTCAATGGGAATGAAATAATTAGCGGGGAAAAGATAATCTTCGCCGCTTTCGTCAATCACGCGCATGTCGCCTTCCGCCTGCGCGTCCTTGTCTGGGAGTACGCGATAAATCTTGTGCAACTCCAGCGAGGCGGGATATTCGCTGTTGTCCACGCAAATTGCAAACCGAGGGGTGTCTTTTGTAGTTGTCATGGTTTTAATCCAAATAACCTTTGCGCTTGAACTCTTTTCGTCCAATGCCATGCGCTTCATACCAGTGAATTTCGGCTTTGCGGACATGTCCGCTGCGGAGTTGAATGAGGGCAACGCCTTTCATCTTTCTCCATCTTCCATCGCCGTAAAGTTTTCGGAGACGAGGCAGGTCGCGGATGGAATTGCCGACGGCAATCACTTCTTCGTCTGTGATGTCGCTGATGATGAGGAAGGATTCCATGCCAAATGTCTCCTGTCAAATTATACACTCTCGCGCACAGCCTTGCAGATTTCCAACTATCAATTCCACGCCATCGGCTTTCAGGCGGGCATACAAGGCACGGACTTTTTCCGCGTCAGGGTGGGCGTGGCAGAGGAAGACTTTGAGGGGGCGGTTGGGTTGGTCGGGCATGGGGTTTCCCGCTGGGGAGGGTTTTCACAATTATACGACTACCGTCCGCGAATGGGGTCACGAATACGCGCATCAGTGGGTCAGCGATTCGGAGAATCACCGAGTCAGTGATTCAGCGAGTCAATGAGATGGAGTAAAATAACCGTATGAACCGCAAAGTTCCGCTGAAAATCAGGAAACTGATGAAGGAATTAAAGGATGGGCTTGTCCGCATTTATGGGGACAGGTTGAAGGGTGTCTATTTGTACGGGTCATACGCACGGGGAGATTACCGCCCAGGCTCCGATGTGGATGTGATGATCCTGTTGAAGGACTACAAAAATTATTTCGAGGAGTTAAGACGCTCCACCGAACTTGCCAGTGACATATCCCTCGAATACGATGTCACGGTCAGCCGTTTGATTATCAAGGAAGTTCAATGGCAGCAGTCAGACATGCCTGTGCTACGCAACATCCACAAAGATGGAGTGCCTGCATGAATGATTACACCCGCAAGTTGATGGACAAAGCGATTGACACGATTGAAAGCGCGGAACTTCTGCTCGATCACGAAAAAACCGACGTCGCTGCTGGCCGGGCATACCATGCTCTTTTTTACATCGCAGAAGCCTTGTTGAACGAAAAAGGTCTTCAATTCAGCAAGCACGGTGATGTCATTGGCGCATACGGAAAACATTTTTCTAAGACAAAATTGCTGGATCAGAAATTTCACCGCTGGTTGATAGAAGGATTTGACACACGTCAGATTGGCGATTATCACGTGGACACAAAAATCGAAATGGACGCAGTCGCGGATATGATTAACCGTGCGCGCGAATTTTTAGAAGCCACACAGAAATATCTGACAAAAGCGGATGAATGACCTCCAAACAAAAACTCCGAAGCCCAAAACTTCGGAGTTTTTGTTTATTGTCCTCTTTCCGTCTCCACGCGCATGGATTCGCCGTCGGTGATGATTTGAATCCAGCCGCTGCGGTCTGTCCGCAGGAGGGAGTAGCCGTCAAGTGAGTCGAGCACTTCTTCGGAGGGCAAACCGTTCGGGTCGCCAGCGGACACGCTCAGCACGGTTAACTGCGGGTTGACGTTCTCGATCAGGTCGGGCGGATTGCTTGGTGCGTAGCCCGCATCCGCAAGCAACAGCACGTCCACCTTGTCAATCGCGTTGCCAAACTCCAACTCGTCGAGCGTCCCTTCGCTGATGCCGATGGGAAGCAGGGCGCGGAAATTTTTATATTGGATGAGGAG
>CAILWD010000038.1 GCA_903837815.1 uncultured Chloroflexota bacterium
CAATACATACCCAAGCCTGGCCCCAGGTGGACGAATCTGCCGCGAAGGAAGATTCCATCGAATTGCCGGTGCAGGTCAACGGCAAGGTGCGTGACCGAATCACCGTCCCAGCCGAAGCGACGGAGGACGAGATTAAGTCTGCAGCGCTGGCGAGTGAGGTTGTCCAGAAGTTTTTGGAAGGCAAAGAGCCGAAGAAGGTGATTGTCGCAAAGGGACGGCTGGTAAGCGTGGTTGTATAAGACAAAAAAGTTGAAAAGTGAAAGCCCCTGAGGTCGTGGCGAGACCGTCAGGGGCTTTTGAATTTAATTTGTCTGCCACTCATAATATTTTCCACTCACGCCGCGTCTATATTTTTGCAATCGATGCAGAAACGAATATGGAATATATCGAAAAAAGGAGAATTTATCATGAGTAATCAAGAAACAGCCACACTCGCAGGCGGATGTTTTTGGTGTCTCGAAGCGGTGTACGATGAAATCAAAGGCGTTTTATCCGTTGAATCTGGTTATTCAAACGGACATGTCTCCAACCCGACGTACAAGGAAGTCTGCGGCGGGGATACGGGACACGCCGAGGCGGTACGGATTCAATTCGACCCGTCGATCATTTCGTACCGCGATTTGCTGAACGTCTTCTTCGGAATCCATGACCCCACCACGCTAAATCGTCAGGGCGCAGATATTGGGACGCAATATCGTTCCGCTATTTTTTATCATTCGCCTGAGCAGAGGGAAACGGCAGAAAACCTGATCCGCGACTTGAATGCGCAGAAGATTTGGGATGCGCCCATTGTCACCGAAGTGGCGGCAGCATCACAGTTCCATGTCGCTGAAGATTATCATCAGGAATATTTCGCGCACAATCCATACCAGCCGTATTGTCAGGCGGTGGTTGCCCCGAAAGTAGCGAAATTCCGCAAGCACTTTTTGGAGTTGTTGAAGAAGTAGCCTGTCTAAAAAAGACCTGACAGGTTTCCAAAACCTGTCAGGTCTGCAAAGTTATTTTTACGCAAACTGCTCCAGATTGACCGCCACCAGCGGAAACGCTTCGTCTACGAACTTTTCAAGGGCGGGGCGTTTTTTTGTATGGCTGTAATGTGACGCCAGCCCGTAGATTGCCCACGTGGCGACTGTGGCGGGCAACTCGGTGGGCGCGTTGGATTTTCGCAGCCAGTACGAGAGCAGGTCAAAGACCTGTTTTTTGATGGTGGTTTCCACCAGCGACTCGAATTGCTGATGCGGCTGGGCGCAATCGGTGTGCAGGTGGGTGAGGAAGTCGCACACGGCGAGAATCAAATTCCGCAGGTTGTCGGGGCTGTAACTGCAAACGTTCAACGTCCGCTTTTCGATTTCCTGCATGAACATTTTGTTAATCGAATGGTCGAGCAGGGCGTACTTATCTTGAAAGTGCGCGTAAAACGTGGCGCGGTTGATTTGCGCCTTGTCGGTCACATCCTGCACCGAGATGCTCTCGAATCCTTTTTCGGCGAGCAAACTCTCGAAGGATTGCAGAATCAGGCTGCGGGTTCGCCTGACTCGCGGGTCTAGTTTTTCATCGGGGTTTGGCAACATTTTCGCTCCTGTGTTGCTTAGTCAACAAATTCAAAATTTTGTTGGTTGACTTTGCGTGAGGGAATTGGTAAATTAGCAACATCTGTTGTTTACACAACGGATGTATATTATCAAACAACTCAAGGAGAGTCAAGATGAACATAACAATTATCGGAGCAGGAAACATGGGACGCGGTATTGGAACCCGCGCAGCGGCTGGCGGTCACTCGGTGACTTTTGTGGATGCGAACCCCGAAACGGCTGAGAAAGCCGCTGTAGATGTGAGAGCCTCCGCCAGGAAGGGCGCGAAAGTTTCTGCCGCAAGCCTCGATGCCGAACTCGGTGACGTGGTGGTTCTGGCGGTCTGGTACGGCACGAACATCGAGATTGCCAGACAACTGGGTACGAAACTCGCTGGTAAAGTCGTCGTGGATATAGCAAACCCATTGAACTCCACCTACGATGGACTCGCCACCGCTCCCGATTCCTCTTCTGCGGAAGATTTGGCGAAGGCGGTTTCCGCTGGTGCGAAAGTGGTCAAGGCGTTCAATACCACCTTTGCTGGAACGCTTCTCGCGGGGCAGGTGGCTGGCCAACCGCTCGATGTCTTTATCGCGGGCGACGATGCCGACGCAAAAGCCAAAGTAGCCCAACTGGCGACAGACGGCGGACTGCGCGCCATCGACGCGGGCGCGTTGCATCGTTCGCGCCAGATTGAAGCCATGCAGTTGCTGCACATCACCCTGCAAGGAACGCTCGGCACAAATTGGGGCAGCGCTGTCAAGATACTCGGATAGTCTAAACTTTTGCATGGCGGACAAATGCCGCCATGCAATTTTCAAAAAGGAGATTTCGCCATGTCTGCTCAAAGTCCCAAACGGTATTCCCCCATCCTCGTCACCCTGCATTGGCTCATTGCCCTGCTGATTTTTGCCACCTTCTATCTTGGCTTTTCCACCGAGGATGTTCCGCTGACCGAAGAAGTCGGGATTCTGCGCTGGCACATGCCGCTGGGCATCACCGTGCTGTTGTTGATGATTGTCCGCTTCGTCGTCCGTTTGCGTACTGCGCGCCCCGAGCCAGTCACAACGGGCAACGCCATCCTCGACAAAATCGGCGTCGGCACGCATCACCTGCTTTACCTTTTTGCTTTTCTCGTGCCGCTGACGGGGCTGGTACTTTCCGCAACCTTCAACCTTGCGCCTGTGGTCTTCGGCGGAGAGGGAAGCCTCCCGAGAGATTTAAGCCCCATGCTGCACGGGCTGATTGATCCCATTCTGGCTTTGCTGATTTTCCTGCACATCCTCGCGGCGCTTTATCATCAATTCATCCGCAAGGACAATCTGCTGGCGCGCATGTGGTATGGAAAATAAAACCGCAAATGTGCCTGGCAATTTAGAGGTAACACGATGTTAAAAACAAACACCCTTGCTCAAACTGAATTCTCGATTCACCCCGCCACGCTGATTGGTCATGTTTCATTGACCGTTGCCAATCTGGAGAATCAAATCCTCTTTTATCAGCAGGCGCTCGGATTCAAACTCCACTGGCGCGAAGGCAACAAAGCAGGCTTGGGCGCGGGCGGCGCAGATTTGATTCGCCTGACCGAAGAACCCAACCTGAAAAAATATCGCGGCGTGACGGGTTTGTATCATTTTGCGGTTTTGTTCCCCAACCGCCGCGAACTGGCGCGGGCGGTGGCGCGGTTGGCGGCGTTGAAATATCGCAACCATCCCACCGACCACATCATGACCAAGACGACCTACCTCGACGACCCCGAAGGCAACGGTATCGAGTTGTATTGTGAATCGCCTGAAGATGGAATTTTCACAATCGAAAATAACGATTTTGTCACCCGCCGCGCCGACGGCACGTTAAGCGACGGACGCGAACCGCTGGACGTGCAAGCCCTGTTCAGCCACCTGACAGCGGATGACCGTCTCGACCAGCCTGTTCCACCCGAAACCCGCGTAGGGCACGTGCATTTGTACACCCGCAATGTGCAAGAGGCTGTGGATTTTTATCACGGCGTCATCGGTTTTGACGTGCAAGGGCTTTCGTCCACGTTTCAGGCGGCGTTTATTTCCGCCGGCGGATACCATCACCATTTGGGGTTGAATGCCTGGCAGGGCGAAGGCGCTCCGCCCCCGCCCGCCGACGCGGTGGGTTTGAGACACTTCACGGTTGATTTCCCCAACCAACAGGCGCTGGATGAAGTTGTGGCGCGGATTACCGAGGCGGGCATCCCCTTTAACCAAACCGAAGATGGGATATTATTGTATGACCCTTCGTCCAATGGCGTTCTGTTGCGAAACGTCTGAATCATTTTGTGCTGCCGCGCTTTGACAAAAAACTGACAGGCTTTGACCTGTCAGTTTTTTTCTTCACCATTTGCGCGTCCGCATGGGCGGCGATAATTCTACGCCTTCCTCAAAGACTACGCCGAATGCCACGCTTGCAACCGCGTCCAGCGCCGACCTGAGCAATGTGATGATGAAATATTTTTTGCGGAATTATTAATTTCGGCCTGCAGGGTTTTACAACTTTAGCGCAGCAGATTTATCCCTGCGTGTTGCCGCTTGTAAATTTTTCGACGATTTGAACCAGCAATTTTAGGTTCACAGGTTTAGACAGGTAATCATCTGCACCGGATTCAAGGCAGCGTTTGTGGTCATCGGGCATGGCAAAGGCGGTGAGCATCACAATCGGAACAGCGGCAAACCCGGGTGTGGCTCGCAGGCGGCGGGTCGCTTCCAGACCGTCCATCTGCGGCATTTGAACATCCATCAATATGAGATCGGGCGCAAGCTTATTTGCGAGGAAAAGCGCCTCATTGCCATTACGGGCGATGGACACTTGGTAGCCTTTATATTCCAGATAATCCTTGAGTAAGGTGATATTTCCCTCGTTATCTTCCGCCAGGAGGATACTGTTTTTTCCTTTGGGAACGGCGCCGACTTCACCGGCCTTTTCCTCCCCCCTGTCGGTGACTGGGGATTCGCACTCTTTCGTTTCGGTTTTTTCCGCCCATGGAAAAATCGCGGTAAAGCAACTGCCGCTGTTGACCTCGCTTTCCACTTCAATGGCTCCGTTGTGCATTTCAA
>CAILWD010000039.1 GCA_903837815.1 uncultured Chloroflexota bacterium
ATATGAATGGGAAGTCTCCGAGTAATCTGATATAACCCAAACCATGCCTGTCGGAACTGTGCCACAGTTCCGACAGGCACACTCCCCTTTTGAGCCATGACAAACTACATCCTTCGGCGGCTGGCACAAGCCATTCCACAACTTTTCATCATCAGCATTATTTTGTTTTTGCTGATGCAATCGTTTGGCGATCCCATCGCCACATTGGGCGGGCGTGTTCCTCCGCGGGCGGAAGACAAGGAACGTCTGCGCCGTCAGTGGGGATTAGACCAGCCCATTTACATGCAATATCTCACCTGGTTGGTCGGCAACGACTGGCAAAAGATAGATATGGACGGCGACGGTGTAGGGGAAACGCCCGGCAAACGACAGGGTGTGCTGCGTGGCGACTTTGGCAACTCGCTGGTCACGCGCAAGCCGGTGCTTGAAATGATCGGTGATCGCCTGCCCAACACGTTGTTGTTGATGCTGACCGCCGAACTTGTGATTATTATCATGTCAATCACCATCGGGTTGTATTCCGCCTTGCGCCCCTACTCATGGTTCGACAACCTGGTGACAAGCCTTTCTTTTGTGGGGTATTCCATGCCGGTCTTTTGGCTGGCTTTGATGCTGATGTATATCTTTGCGGTCAATTTCCGCCGCTGGGGGTTGCCCTACCTGCCCACGGTAGGCATGTTCGACCCGTCAGTCGGCAAAGAGCCTTTGGAAATTCTCAAACACATGGTTCTGCCGGTGACCACCCTGGCAATCATCAGCACGGCAGGGTACAGCCGCTTTGTTCGCTCGAGCGTAATAGACGTGTTGGGGCAGGACTATATCCGCACCGCCCGCGCAAAGGGGATGCGCTCGACGCTGGTGGTTCTCCGTCACGCCCTGCCCAATGCGGCGTTGCCTTTTATCACCATCATTGGTCTTGATATCCCCATTCTCATGGCTGGGGCGGTGGTCACTGAGCGCATTTTTGCCTGGCCCGGCATGGGACGCCTGTTCATCGACCACATCGAGCGCGCTGACTTCCCCGTGTTAATGGGCATCCTGATGCTAATCGCCTTTGCTGTGGTGATTTTCCAGATCATCACAGATACGGTCTATTCCTTTATAGACCCGCGTATTCGACTTGACTAGGAGCCTTATCATGACAGACGCGACTTCTTCAACTCCAATTGTCAAGGGCACGGCGGGTCTCCCTTCGACGAAATCCCTTTCGCCCATGGCGCTTGCCATGCGGCGGTTTCGCAAACATCGCATGGCAATGTTTGGGCTTGGACTCCTCTTGTTGCTCGTCCTGTATGTAAGTGTTGTGGGGTGGTTCTCAAACGGCTATTGCACTCCAATCAGCCAGATGGCGTATGGCGAGGCATGGGCAAATTGTAACGATACCAGTTTGAAATTAAAGCCCCCGTCGGCAGATCATATTTTCGGCACGGACGTCATCGGACGCGACATCCTTGCCCGTACTGTTTATGGCGGACAGATCTCCCTGCTCATCGGCATTTCCGCCGCCATTGTCGAAGTCTTTCTGGGCGCATTAATCGGCGCGATTGCGGCATACTATGGTGGCTGGGTTGATAGCCTGCTGATGCGCTTTACCGAAGCCATGTTGAACATTCCTAGCCTGTTCCTGCTCATCATCGGGGCGCGTTTCTTTGGCGGCGGGCTGCCAACCTTCAACTTCTTTGGGCGCGAACTCACCGGAAGCGTGCTTGTCATTATTCTCATCATTGGCGCAACCTCGTGGATGTACCTCGCCCGCATTGTCCGCGCCAACGTGCTTTCGCTGCGCGA
>CAILWD010000040.1 GCA_903837815.1 uncultured Chloroflexota bacterium
GCTCGCGCGTGCCAAGCAAATTCAAATTCGGACCATGCAAAAGTAAAATTTTCATGTCGCCTCACTTCTCACTTTTTACTTCTCACTTATCACTTCTTCCAAATCGCTCACATCCACAAGTTCCACCTTCCCAATTTCCACAGGCAGCGCAAAGCGAATCACTTTCGCATTCTTCTTCTTGTCCACCCGCATGGCGCGGATGATTTCTTCACGCGGCATTTCTTTGGGAATGGCGATGGGCAGATTCAACGCTGACAGCGAATCCTGTACCGCTTTGACGACGCCCGAAGTTGCCAGCCCGACCCGAGCCGCGTACGCCGCCTCGACCGCCATCCCAATGGCAATCGCCTCTCCGTGCCGCAGTTGGAATCCGCTGACCAGTTCCACCGCATGTCCAACCGTGTGCCCCAAATTCAACGCAGCGCGGAAGCCCTTCTCGTACGGGTCATCCTCGATGACTTTGATTTTCACTGCCATCGCACGTTTGACCACTTCTTCGAGGTTGTTCTTCACCCAGTCCATGCCGCGATTGCACATCGCAAACAAATCGGGGTCGGAGATGATTCCATGCTTCACCACCTCCGCCATGCCTGCGCGAAGTTCACGCTCTGGCAGCGTAAGCAAAAGGCTTGGGTCAGCCAGAACCAGCTTCGGGGGGTGAAAGGCGCCGACTAAATTTTTGCCCTGCGGCAGGTCAAATCCCGTTTTGCCGCCCAGCGAAGAATCCACCATCGCCAGCAATGTGGTTGGGACGCCAATCCAATCAATGCCGCGCATGTAGGTCGCCGCCGCAAACCCAACCATGTCGCCGACCACGCCGCCGCCGAGGGCAATCACCGTGCTTTTGCGGTCAAGCCCGTTTTCGAGGAAGGATTTCCACAAGTGGGAAATGGTTTCGAGGTTTTTATGCTCCTCGCCCGCAGGGATGACCACCGCCTTTGCATTGAGCACGGCTTGCAGTTTTTGAAGGTGAAACTTCGCCACGTTTTCATCGGTGACAATGATGGGGTTTTGCAGGTTTGTCACGCTGGAGGCGTGACCTACGATTACGTCATATTCGCCCATCGCGGACAAGTGATGACGCCCCAAAGCAATTTGCGCCTGATGAGCGTTTTGTTCCGCGGTCTTGTTGTCCACATGGATTTTCAGCGGGAAGGAGTTGTAATGCGCCTCACGTTTGGAAAGCAACGCAGAAAGCTTGGTTCCCAAGTCACCAGTCAACAGCGGACGTTTTCCCGAATCATTGTGCAGGCGATGGAGCAGGGTGGGCAACTCAGCCATCAGCAAAAGGATTTGTCCGCTGGCTTGGGCGATGGCGCGGTTTTCATCCCGCAGCAACGCTCCGCCGCCGAGGGCAACCACCGTTGCAGGTTCAGCGCCGACCTTTTTCAACGCGGCGGTTTCCAAATTACGAAAAGCAGGCTCGCCCTGACTTTCCATGATTTTCGGAATGGACATACCCGCGTCGGTTTCGATCACGCGGTCAAGGTCAACGAAGGGCAGTTTGAGGCTGGCGGCTATCTTTTTGCCAACTGTGGACTTGCCTGTTCCTGGGGGAC
>CAILWD010000041.1 GCA_903837815.1 uncultured Chloroflexota bacterium
ATGGTTAGCCACCACACCAAAATGGGATGGATATGCCTGAACAAAACCGCGCCCTAAAAGTCTTCCTCTGCCACGCCCACAGTGACAAAGACACTGTGAAGGCTCTTTACGTGCGACTCAAGCGCGAGGGCGTGGACGTGTGGCTGGACAAGGAAAAGCTCCTCCCTGGCGCGGACTGGGAATATGAAATCCGCAAGGCAGTGCGCGAAGCGGACGTGGTGGTGGTCTGCCTTTCAAAGCAATTCAATCAGGCTGGGTTTCGCCAAAAGGAAGTGCGGATTGCCCTCGACGCCGCGATGGAAAAGCCCGAAGGCGAGATTTTCATCATCCCCGCGCGGTTGGAAGAATGTGACGCTCTCGAAAGCCTGAGCAAATGGCATTGGGTGGATTTGTTCGAGGACGACGGTTTTCAAAGATTGATACTTGCCTTGCGTGTTCGCGCAAACAAAATCGGCGCGACATTGCGCGAACGTGGACGCCCCACCGTAGTTCGCCCGAAAACAGGGATAAATGTAGGTCAGGCTTCCAGCCTGACGCATCCAGTCGCCGATTCTCCCAACCCACCTGCCCAGAAAGCCGAAGAAGCGGAAAAGCAAAGGCTCATCCAAGAACAGGCAGACCGTGAAGCGGCGGACAAGGCTGCCCGCGAGAAAGCGGAAAAAGACGCGCAAGACAAAGCCGCCGCCGAGAAAGCCCGCCTCGAAGCCGAGGAACTAGAAAGGCGTAGGCTTGCCCGCAAAGTCGCGGAGCAAGCAGATCGCGAAGCCGTAGAAAAGGCTGCCCGTGAGAAAGCGGAAAAAGAAGCTGCCGAGAAAGTCCGTCTCGAAGCCGAAGATTTGGAAAAGAAAAGGCTTGCCGTAGCATCTCAAAAAATCGGGGAGGATGAGACTTCCGAAGTCTCCGAGACTTCGGAAGTCTGGAACTTACCCAGTTCCCCCGAAAAGGCAGAACGCCGTAAAACGCCGCGCAAGCCAAACACCACCGTGATGGTTGGCGGCACTGGGTTGGTTGGACTCATTTTGGTTGCAATCGTCGCCTCCCTGTGGGGAGAGGTATTTACGCCCGCCCCACAGGTGACTGTCACTTCCGAAGTGACAGTCACCTCTGCTCCTACTGAAACAAAACAGCCCACGCCAACGCAAACGCCTCTACCTACCCACCAACTCCCGTCTATTGGGTCAACTCAAGTTTCGCCTATTGATGAAATGGTTCTGCAATATGTGCCTTCTGGGGAATTTAGCATGGGTAACGGTATAGACAGCAGTCTCGAACACTGCACTAAGTACTCAACGAAACTTCCGCCATCGTATTGTATGCGTGATTGGTTTTTCGATGAAGAACCACGCCACTCAGTTTACCTTGACGCCTTTTGGGTTGACCAAACTGAGGTCACTAATAAAATGTATGCTCTCTGTGTAGATAAAGAGAAGTGCCAACCACCTCAACTTATGAAATCTGCTACTCGTCCGAGTTATTACGATAATCCCGATTATCAAAATTATCCCGTTATTTACGTCTCTTGGGATAACGCAAAATCCTATTGCGAGTGGGCTGGAAGGCGGCTCCCAACTGAAGCAGAATGGGAAAGAGCAGCTCGTGGTGGGTTTTACCCTTGGGGAAATAGTCCTCCTTCCGAACTTCTTATGAATTTCAATGACAATGTCGGGGATACGACAGTTGTTGGTAATTATCCCCAAGGTGTGAGCCCCTTTGGTGCATTAGATATGGCGGGCAACGTTTGGGAATGGGTTTATGATTGGTACAGTTACGATTATTATGGGCAATCACCAGATAGTAACCCCATTGGACCCGAAATTGGTAATTATCGTGTGTTGCGAGGAGGTTCTTGGAATAACAACAATGGAATTGTTCCTAAGCAGGTAAACCACGACAAAGCGCTTAGGTCGAGTCAGGCGCAAACTGACAATTTTAATAATAATATAACCACCGAATTTCCTGGCAATGAAATACTTGCTGCATCAACTTTTCGGTTTTGGTCATCTCCATCTGCAAAATATAATTTTATAGGTTTTCGATGTGCTAAAGACGCTACACAATAAATCATCTCTTCATTCTTTGGAATGTTCACAATGAATGGTGAGTGATTATCAAAGAAAGAAGGTCAACATCAGGGATTTACCCTTTGGGCAGTCTGATACTGGGGTATCATCGCAAGAGTAACTACAATCCCACCCCCAACCCAGCGCGGATAGGATAAAATCCACCCGCGCTTTTTACTTCGCGGGGCTAAAGCCCGCTGCTCAATTCTTGGAAGCCCTACGGGCTAAATGAGTCGGCGTAAGCCGACTTCCACGCGTTGAGGCAGGACTTCAGTCCGCCCCGCCTGTCAAAAACTCGTGTATGATTACAGCAGGAGAAAGACCATGCTTGCAGAAACCCGTTACGAACATATCGTCTTGAATGACACCCGCGTGCCAGTCATCGCGGGGACAACCATGAAGGTGGTGGAACTCGTTTTGGCGCAGGCGGCTTATGGCTGGAGCGCGGAGGAGTTAAGCGGGCAATTCCCCTATTTGACCCTCGGACAAATCTATTCCGCACTGGCGTATTATTGGGACCATCGCGAAACGCTGGACGCGGACATCGAAGGACGTGTCCACAAGGTGGACCACATCCGAAACTCCATGCCTGAGTCGCCGCTGGTAAAACGCTTGAAGGGCAAAGGATTGGTCTAATGGCGGTTTCGCTTTATATGGACCATCATGTCCCAAAAGCGATTACAACTGCGTTGCGCTTGCGGGGCGTGGATGTGGTCACTGCCTATGAAGACGGCGCAGACCAATTGGATGACGCTCAGTTACTTCAACGGGCGCATGAGTTGAAACGTCCCTTGTTCACGCAAGACGACGATTTGCTGGAGGAAGCCGCCAAATGCCACCAAGCGGGCAGGGCGTTCTCTGGGATCATTTATGCCCACCAGTTGCGTGTGACCATCGGTGTCTGCGTTCAGGATTTGGAAATCATTGCCAAAAGCGCCGATGGGAAAGACATGGAAAACCAGGTCATCTTCCTCCCGTTGTAAATCGCAAACCGAGTCCCCAACCATAAAAAGCGCGGATAGGATAAAATCCACCCGCGCTTTTTCATTCACCAATATACCAATTACCAATTTACCAAGCACCAATTACCAAAAATGTCCCTCATTACCGTCTCCTCCCTCTCCAAATCCTTCGGACCCACTGACATCTTCAGCGGAGTCTCTTTCAGCGTTGCCAAAGGCGCGCGCATGGCAATCGTCGGACCCAATGGCATCGGCAAGACCACGCTTTTACGAATCCTTGTCGGCGCGGACGAAGCTTCGTCGGGAACAGTCACCCGCTCGAAGGGAATCCGCATCGGGTATCTCTCGCAGGAGGCAGACTTCGAGATGACGGGCACGCTCTGGGAGGCGTGCGAGTCCGTTTTCAGTCATTTCAAAAAAGAGCAGGAGGAACTGCATCGCCTCGAAGGGTTGATGTCCGACCCTGCTCAGGGCGAAGAGGTCATGGCGCGTTACGGTAAATTGCAGGATGACTTCGAGCGGCGCGGCGGATACACCTACATGACCCGCATCCGTCAGGTGCTGACAGGCTTGGGATTCAGCGAAGCCGACTACCAGTTGAGCATCGACCACCTCTCAGGCGGACAGCGCACGCGCGG
>CAILWD010000042.1 GCA_903837815.1 uncultured Chloroflexota bacterium
CCCGACGCCGCCATCGAATCCTTGAACGCAAGCGAACTCTTTGCGCTCATCCTGCCCGGCGGTTGGGCTCCCGATAAACTCCGCCGGTATGACGCGGTCAAAAATCTGGCGCGGGAAATGAACGACCAAGGCAAAATCATCGGCATCATTTGTCACGGCGGATCGATTGCCATCTCAGCGGGCATCATCAAAACGGGACAGCGTGCCACAGGCTCGACGGGAATCAAGGATGACCTCGTCAATGCGGGCGCAGTTTGGGCAGACGAACCAGCCTTCCGTGAGGGCAACCAGATTTGGGGGCGGGTCGTGGCAGACATCCCAGACTTCAACCGCGAATTGGTCAAGGCTCTGACTTCATCTTCATGACCGAATCCAACTCGAACAAACAAATCGCCCGCGCAACCGGCACTGTGATGGTCGCAATTTTTGTGGGACAAATCATCGGGCTGTTGCGCGGCATCGTGGTGGCGCGAACGTTTGGCGCATCGCCCGAACTCGACGCTTTCTTCGCCGCCAACCGCGTGAGCGAGACCCTGTTCTTGCTGGTGGCTGGAGGCGCGCTCGGCTCAGCTTTCATTCCCACTTTTACAGGTCTGCTTGCCCGAAAAGAAAAGGACTCTGCCTGGAAACTTGCCGCCGCTATCGCCAACGCGGTGACGCTCACCCTCAGCCTGCTTGCCCTGCTCGTGGCTTTGTTCGCCCCGCAGGTGGTGCGCTACGCGCTGGCTCCCGGGCTTTCCACCGACCCGCATCTTTTTTCGTTGACCATTTCCCTGCTGCGGATTCAACTCATCTCGGCGGTGTTGTTCGGGCTTGGCGGACTGGTCGTCGGCATCCTCAACGCGCACCAGGTTTTTCTCGTGCCTGCCCTTACGCCCGCGCTGTATCAACTGGGAATTATCCTCGGCGCAATCGCCCTCTCGCCTTCGATGGGAATTTACGGACTCGCCTGGGGCGTGGTCATCGGCGCAGCGTTGTACCTGATCGTGCAAATCCCCTCGTTACTCAAACTGACAAACTGGTCACTGGTCACTGATCGCTTCTCGCTTGGATTGCGCGACTCCAACGTCCGCCAGGTTCTAACCCTTATGGGACCGCGCCTTCTCGGTGTGGCAGTGGTGCAGTTGAATTTCTGGGTCAACACCTGGCTGGCTTCGCAGATGGAAGGCGGCAGCGTAAGCGGCTTGTATTACGGCTTTTCGCTGATGCTGATGGCACAGGCGGTCATTGCCCAATCGGCGGCGATTGCGGTCATGCCGACCTTTTCGGCGCAGCACGCGCTCGGCCAACAGGACGAGATGCGCTCTTCACTGGCTGCGACTTTGCGTTCCGTGATTTTGCTGGCTTTGCCCGCAAGCGCGGGGTTGATCCTGCTCCGTCAGCCGCTGGTTTCTCTCCTCTATCAGCGTGGCGAATTCAACGAACGCGCCGTGCAAATCGTCGCCTGGGCTTTGCTTTGGTATGCGGCAGGTATGGTCGGACACTCCATCATGGAGATTTTGACCCGCGCCTTCTATGCCCAACACGATACGAAGACCCCCGTCATCATCGGCACGGTTGCAATGGGATTGAACGTGGTTTTCAGTCTGGCGTTCATCAAATTTTTTGAAGCAATCGGCTGGATGCCGCACGGCGGGCTGGCGCTGGCAAACTCGCTCGCAACCGCACTCGAAGCGGTCACCCTTTTTATGGTGATGCGAAAGCGATTGAACGGCATCGAAGGCAAACATATTTTGCGCGGCGTATTCCCCTCTGCAATCGCCACGTTGGGAATGTCTGCCCTGATTTATGGCTGGCTCTTCGTGGGACAAAGGTTCAGCGCATGGGTTCTTGTCCCTGCTGGCATGACGGTTGGAGCCGTTGCGTATTTTGCCGTACTTTGGGTTTTCCGCATTCCTGAGTTGCAGTACGTGACAAACGGAGTTATGAGAAGGATTACAAAAAGACTTCCAAACGCGAAGAGCTGAAGGATTTGGAAGTCCGCTATTTAGCGCCAGATCGTCCATTGCGTGATGGCAACGAAAATTCCCAGCAGGATTCCGCCGATCACTTCGAGCGGCGTATGACCGAGGACTTCCTTTAACTCATTTTCATCCCAGACGTGCCCCTGTAGCAATTCCTCAAAAAGCACGTTGATGCGCTCCGCGTGCATCCCCGCCTGCCTGCGAACTCCCGAAGCATCGTAGGCAACAATCATGGTAATGGCAATGGCGACGCCAAAGAGGGGGTTGTCAAATCCATAATAAAGCCCCACCGAGAGCGTGCCTGCCACAAACAATGCGGAATGTGAAGATGGCATTCCACCGGGGGCAAAGAACATCGCCCACATCCAGCGGCGCGACTTCAAATACTCGGTGGGGATCTTCAATATCTGCGCCAGCAGCCAGGCAGACAGGACCGCAATCAAAACCTTGTTTTGGAAAATGGCAACCAGATTCATTCGGATTCTTCCTCGAAGGGGACGAGGGTATCCCCTGCCAGTTTCTGCACTTTGAACTGGGCAGATTCAAGCAGGGAGCCGCAATACGCCGCCAAAGCCTGACCCCGCTCGAACAGCCTCATCGAATCTTCGAGCAGATTCTGCCCGTCTTCCAAAGATTCAACGATGCCTTCGAGTTCGGTCAGCGCCTCTTCGTAGGATAATTCTTCGATCAGTTTTTCGGATTTTTTCGTGGATGCTTTCGGCATGGATACTCCAATTCAAAATGATGAGCGCCGCCTATTTTAGAGCAAGGGGAGTGTTTTGCAAATACCCAAATCGGAGAACATTTTACGCGTCCCGCGTAACGCTGAACTCGCCGTCGCTGACGCGGACCTTCATTCTGCCCTGCGCCTGATTCACCGAAGACACCACCGCGCCGCCCTCTTTCTGCGTGACAATGGCATAGCCGCGCGAGAGAACTGCCTCGGGGTTGAGGGAAAGCAGTCTCTTAGACACTCCGTCTACATGGCGCGACTGCAATTCGATGCGATGGCTCAATGCGGAAAACGCGCGGCGGGAAAGTCCGTCGAGATGCTGATATTCGGATTGGATGCGCCGTTCAGGAGAGACGTATTTCAGGCGGGAAGCCAGAGCGGAAACCAAAGCCCGATGGTCGGCGATCAGGTTCGAGATTGAGTCTGCCATGCGGGAAGAGAAATATCCCACTTGGGCTTGCAAGTCCGCAAGCGTGGTTTGAGTTGCAAGTTCGGCGGCGGCAGTGGGCGTCGGGGCACGGAGGTCGGCGGCAAAGTCGCAGAGAGTGAAATCAGTTTCGTGCCCCACGCCGCAGATAACTGGCGCGGTTGAATCTGCCACAGCGCGGACAACCTGCTCGTCGTTGAACGCCCACAAGTCTTCAATCGAACCTCCGCCACGAGCCAGCAGAATGACGTCTGGTAAGTGGGAGTTGAGAAGTTGCAAAGCCTTGACCAACGCGGGCGGGGCTTCTAAGCCTTGCACGGGGGAAGGCGCAAGGATGACACGCGCAAGCGGCAGGCGGCGGCGAAGGGTGTTGAGCATGTCGCGCAACGCGGCTCCTGTGGCAGAGGTGACAATGCCAATCACACGCGGCAATGCAGGGATGGAACGCTTGCGCTCCTCGTCGAAAAGCCCCTCGGCTTCGAGCATGGATTTCAGGCGCAGAAATTCCTGGTAAAGCACGCCTTCGCCTTTGGGCTGGACGATGTTGGCAACCAGTTGGTATTGTCCCTGCGGTTCGTAAACGGCAATCTTTCCATGTGCTTCGACCGCCATGCCGTCGCGCAGGTTAAGACGCAGACGGGCGGCATCGGTCTTCCACATCAGGCAGCGTAGTGAAGCGGTCTTGTCTTTGAGCGTGAAATAAATATGTCCCGAAGCGGGGCGCGACAGGTTGGAAATCTCCCCTTCCACCCACACATCCTGCAAGGTCAGGTCGCTCTCCAACTGCCTGCGGATGTGGAAGGTGATTTGGGAAACGGTGAGGTGAATGGAGGAAAAAAGAGGTGGCTGCATGGGAAGAAAAGGATAAAGGATGAAGGATGAAGGATGAATATTACGAAGTTCGTTTCTCCTTCATCCTTGCGTTTTCATCCTCGCCAGATTTTGAAACCTTTGAGGCTGGAGCCGCCGATGAATTCGCGCACGATGGAATTGGCAGGAATCAAACTGGCATCGAGCGGCAGGAACCATTCGAGGAAAGCAAGCAGGCGGCGGGCTTCGATAAATTCGGGAGAGCGGTGCTGCACCTGGCGCAAAAGCGGCTCTGCCAGCGGCTTGAGAACCGCAAGTTCGTACACCAGCGCCGAGTTGAACATCACATCTGCGTTTTCCTGGTAGGGGAAGATGTGCCGCTTCTCGCCGCGTCGAACTGATTCCCAGCCACTGACGGTCTGCGTGGCGGAATATCCGCGCTCGCGGGCATCGCGTACAATACGGCGGATGAGGCGGGTGTCGGTGGTGGAGACACGGTTGTGGCGGTCGAGGTTGAGTTGGGTCAGCGCGGAGACATACACCCGAAAGATGGAACCAGCCCATCGGTCGGCAACCAACTTCGGGTTGAGGCCGTGAATCCCTTCGAGGATGAGCGGCTGACCATCCTTCAACTGGATTATGTCACCCATTTCCCGCATCCCCGTTTTGAAATTGTAGCGCGGCAACTGGACTTGCTCACCCGCGAGAAGTTTTTCGATGTCGTCTTCCATGCGGGCGAGGTCGAGGGTTTCGAGCCGCTCGAAGTCGGGTTTGCCGTTTTCGTCGAGCGGGGTCTTGTCGCGGTCGACGAAATAGTTGTCGAGTTCGAGCGGGAAAGGGGAAATTCCGCGCGCAAGGAGTTGAACGGCAAGGCGGCGCGAAGAGGTGGTCTTGCCCGAAGAGGAGGGACCGGCAATCAGGATGATGCGCGAATTCCTTTGCACGATTTGCTGGGCAACATCAGCAATGTGTTGTTCGTGAAGGGCTTCAGAGACAAGCACAATCTCGTCGGCGCGGCCCGCCTGGATGGCGTCGTTGAGCGCGCCCACGTTGTCGATGTCGAGGCTCTTGAGCCAGTCGCCGTATTGACGAAATGCTTTGAGCAATTTCGGATAATCGCCAATCGGTTCGAGATGCGTGGGCGCATGACGACGCGGGAATTGGAGCGTAAATCCGCCGTTGATGGGTTTGAGGTCGAACCAGCGCAGGTACCCGGTGGACGGGACCATGTACCCGTGCAGGTAATCCATGTAATCGCCGAGGCTGTATAAAGTGAGGTAGGTTTTCTGGCGATGGGTAAAGAGGCGGACTTTATCTTCGTACCCCAAGCGGCTGAAATGCTGAATCGCATCCTGGATGGGAACCTGCTTGCGATCGAAGGCGCGATCTTCTACGACCAGTTTTTGCATGTAGGTCTTGAGTGTTTCGAGTTCGTCGCGTGTGAGTTCGCTGCGCTCCATCACCTGGCAGTAAAACCCGCCCGAAGAGACGGAATGATCGATGGTAAGTTTGGCTTTGGGGAACATGTCGGCAAAGGCAAATTCGAGCAGGAATATGAGCGAGCGGCGATAGATGCGCGCGCCGTCGGCGGTATCCATGGTGACAGGCTGGCAGAGGG
>CAILWD010000043.1 GCA_903837815.1 uncultured Chloroflexota bacterium
ACCACCACTTCGCTCGTCCCATTTTCCTCCGAAATATAAGCCACCACGCCAGACGGTTGAGGGGCGTCTACGGGGGTAGGTTGGGAAACAATTTCCGGGTCAGGGGTCGGGGTGGGTTCCGCCGGCTGAGGTGTGGGCGTTGCCGATAATTCCTGCGCGATCATGGTTTCCTGCGCCCCCGCCGCGCCGACCAACCCGCTGCTCAGGTCCGTCGAACAGGCAACCATCGACCATGCAGAAATGGCGATCATCAGGAAGAAGAGGCTTGTCAATTTCCATTTCGATCTGACATTTTGGGTTTGCATAGCTTTTTGTGAATATTCCTCGTGTGTGATTTTAAATACTTAGTCGTGAGGAATGGCGCAAAAGTGTTGCTTTCCGTCACCACAGCCTGTTACAAAACCGCATGGCTGTTTTGGGCTATTTCTCGTCCTTTTCGTTTTCTTCGAGTTTTTCATAGATTAAGCGCATTGCCTCGCCTTCAGGTTCATCCTCTTCCTCGCGCAATGCCTTGAGTTTTTCCTTCAAACTCTTATAGTATTCGCTGCCGGTGATCTGGGTCACTTCCTGCTGGCGTTTTTTTTCATCGATTTCGATTCGCAGTTGCGCCACTTCCTGCTGCAACTTTTCCTCGCGTTCGCGCACCCGCGCCGCCATGCGGACAAAGTCTGCGGCGAGCGCGGCGAGCGAAGTATCTTGCAGGTTGGCGGGCGCGGCGATGTTCTGGTAGTTCCCTTCCGCCAGTTTTTTCATTTCCTGCCCCATCCTGTTGACAAAATCTGTGGTGTAGCGAATCTTTCCGTTCAAGCCGCTCATCACTTCCACCGCCACTTCCGGGTGGGATTCGATCAAATGTTTGAAGTTCTCGACATCCAGCGTGGCAATGACCGAGTCCGCTTCAGCGCGCGCGCTCGCGGAACGTGTTTTTTGATCTATCAGCGCCATTTCGCCCAAAAACTCCCCGGGTTGAAAAACTCGTATCGCCTGACCCGCCTGAGGGTTATCCGTCTCCGGCATGTAGATGGCGATTTGTCCTTCCTGGACGACAATTAATTCATCGCCGGGATCTCCCAGATTGAAAAGGACTTCTCCGGGCCGCATGATGCGCACTTTTAATTCAGCCGCCACCTGTTCGATGGCTTCCTCCGGAAGCGTTTTGAAAAGTTCAATTTTCTTGAGCAGGGCGGTCAGGGTCATTTCACCTCTTGAAAAAGCGGAAGAAGAAATCGAATGCGAATCAAATCGTCGAAAGGCTGCCAGCGCCAGTATTTCCACTCGCCGTAATTTCTGGCATTGATCATCGTCAGCGCCTTTTGTATGGCTCCGCGAGGCTCAGCCCGCAGCGTTGGCGTGGACTTTTCGAGCAGGGAAAGGGACTCTTTCAACAAAGCCACCGCCTTTGCTTTGCGTCTTTCCAGTAATTCCAATTCTGCCTGACGGTAAAGCGTCAGCGCCATTCCGCAGAAATCCGTGTCTTGCCAGATCATGGCGGCCTGTTCATATTGTTTTAGGGCTTCAGGATGATTTTTTCCCTTCAGCAGTTGATCGCCCAATTGTACCCACGCCAGGGCGGTTGAATTGGATTCGTTCAACGCTTGATATGATTCCGCCGCCTGCAACCAGCCGCCGGAGAGGTCATTCATCAACGCCCGCGCCCGCAGGGTTGATTCTGTTTCGACTTCGGGCAGGGATGCGCGGCAGGCTTCTATTTGGGATGCGGGGTTGCGCCTGCTGCGCCATTCCAGCCAGGCAGATACGGCGAGCAGCCTCCAGTCATTGGGGTATTGTCTCAGCGCCCGGGCAAGATATTTCTCGGCGGCTTCGGTTTTTCCCTGACTTGGAAGGAGCATACACAAACGGCAAACGATTCTGATTGTTTTTTCGGGCTGGGCATCGGAGGGCAGGGCGCTCAGCGTCGGGTGCTTGCTGGCCAGCTGGAAACATATACAAACTGTTGCCATCAAGGAACTTGCTGAAAAATACACCAAACCCGGCCGGGGTGGTTTGGCGGCTGCCATGG
>CAILWD010000044.1 GCA_903837815.1 uncultured Chloroflexota bacterium
CGAGGTCATCTTCCAGACCTTTGAGAATCAGGACGCGCTGGTGCAGGCAATCAAGATTGGTCAGCTGGATATGATTTATGAAATGCCCAACACTGCCGTTGTGGCGTTGAAGAATGCCGAGAATGTGGAAGTCGTTGTCGGCGCGCCGCTCGGGCCGGGCGTGACCGATATCATTTTCAACCAATTGGAAGAGGAAAACTGTCCGAAAGATGAAGGCGGAATCTGCACTGGGCATCCCGCCCTGCGCGACCGTGACATGCGCCTGGCGCTGGCTCATGCCACCGACAAGCAGAAACTAATCGACGTAATTTTGCTGGGACTTGGCACGCCCGGCTTGACCCTCATCCCCGACGGGTTGGGAGTCTGGTACAACAACTCCATCAAAGATTATGAATACGATGTCGCCAAAGCCAGCCAGATTTTGGACGACGCCGGGTACAAGGACGCTGATGGCGACGGCATACGCGACATGCCTGACGGCTCGCGCCCACTGACCTTCCGCATGAACTGGCCCAGTGACAGCCTGACCGCCCCGCGTATGGCTGAAATGCTGAGCGAGATGTGGGCGCAGATCGGCGTGAGTCTGGAAATGCAAGCCGTTGACCCCGATGCGCTGACCGCCCAATGCTGCCCCGCTTTTGACTTTGACATCATGCTTTGGGGCTGGACTTCCGATCCCGACCCAAGTTCCCTGCTCTATGTTTATACTACTGAGGCGATTCCCACAGGCTCCAGTGAGACGGGTTACTCGAATCCCGCCTACGATGAGTTGTACGCCAAACAGCAGACCACGCTTGATTTCAATGCTCGTAAGGATATTGTCTGGGAAATGCAGAAGGTGGCATTCGACGATGTAGTGTACGTCATCCCCTTCTATGAACAGAACACCCAGGCCTTCCGCACCGACCGCTTCAAAGGCTGGATTACCGACCAGGCAAAGGTGGAACTTGCCGACGTGACCTCGCTGGTGGTTATCGAACCTGTCAAGTAATTAAGAGGCTAACCACTGAGACACGAAGACACAGAGAAAAAACTCCGTGCCTCTGTGCCTCAGTGGTTCAAGTCTTTTGGAGTCCAACGACAGGAGTCGTTGGACTCTCGAAAGTCGGGAGACTTTTGAGTCCGTGTTGTCATCAAGGAGCGAACCTTGAACCGTACCCGCGCGTTGCTCAAAAAAGCGGCATGGTCTTTGTTTACCATTCTGTTTGTAATTGTTTTGAATTTCTTTTTGTTCCGCGTCCTGCCTGGTGACCCAGCGCGGGCGGGGATTCGTGACCCGCGCCTGAAGAAGGAAGCGGTGGAAATGCTGCGGGTGCGCTTCGGACTCGACAAGCCCGTCATCAACTGCTTCGAGTCGCTCAACCCCATCAAATTTGGCAGTTGCGCCGTCAACCCGATGGAGACGCAGTTCTTCATTTACGCGGGGAATCTGCTGAAGGGTGAACTCGGATTCAGTTACCACACCAACCGTCCCGTTGGCGATGTTTTAGCGGAGCGGCTTTGGAATACCGTCCTGCTCATCGGCGCGGGACAA
This sequence comes from uncultured Chloroflexota bacterium, assembly GCA_903837815.1. Lineage (GTDB taxonomy): Bacteria > Chloroflexota > Anaerolineae > Anaerolineales > Villigracilaceae > Villigracilis. The sequence goes on from CAILWD010000044.1 coordinate 1,535, forward strand.
ATCCTCTCCATCATCATCGGCGTGATTTTCGGCGTCTTTGCCGCGTGGAAGGCGCGGACTTCGGTGGACTTCGCCGCTGTCATCACCAGTTTGATTGCGTGGAGCCTGCCGACTTTCTGGCTGGGAATCATCCTGCTGTTTTGGGGCAGCAACAACGGGCTGCCGCTGGCGGGCAAGGCGACGCCTGGCGCAAGTTCCCTGCCGCTCTTGCAGCAATGGGGCGACATCGCCCTGCATATGCTTTTGCCCACGCTGACCTACACCATCGTTTACATGGGCGAGTACACCCTTATCATGCGTTCCAGTTTGATGGATGTGCTTTCGGAGGATTACATCCTGACCGCC
>CAILWD010000045.1 GCA_903837815.1 uncultured Chloroflexota bacterium
AAACTGCCAGCCGTCAGGTACTCGTCACCCAGCATGACATTTTCCGTGACCGTAAAAACCGGGATGAGCATGAAGTGCTGGTGTACCATCCCAACCCCAGCCTTGATGGCGTCGTTGGGCGTATCGACCATCAACTTCTTCCCCTTGACGGAAATTTCCCCTTCATCGGGTTTGTACAGCCCGTAAAGGATATTCATCAATGTGGTCTTGCCCGCGCCGTTCTCTCCGAGCAGGGCGTGGATTTCTCCCTGTTTCAAATCCAAAGAGATGTGGTCATTTGCCAAAACGCCGGGAAATCTTTTTGTGATGCCTCTTAATTCCAGAACAGGTTCCATGAACACCTCGAAAAATGAAAAACTTGCGGCTTCGTATGCCGTCAGAAGAGTTTTGCCATTCTACCACACGCCTGTTTTGGGCGGACGGATAAAAAAAGTGCAGAGCCGTTTAGGCTCTGCACTTTTTTTGAACCGAACTAATCCTAATAAACGCCTTCGGGGAGGGTAACGATCTCGCCGGATTGGATCATCGGGATCAGGGCTTCGATTTCAGCCTTGAGTTCAGCGGGGACGGTGTCGCCGAGTTCGGAGCCGTAGGTGATGCCCACGCCGCCGTTCGCGAGGTCGCCAATCCAGTTTTCGCCCTTGAAGGAACCGTCGATCACCATGCCGATGGTCTCGGTCACAAAGACGTCCATGTTCTTCATGGCGCTGGAGAGGATGAAGCCAGCCTTATCGGGGTTGGAAAGCGACCAGTCGTTGTCCACGCCGATGAGCATACCGGAGCCGCGTTCTTCCATCACAGCCAGGGTGCCGAGACCCACGGGGCCAGCGACGGGCATGATGATGTCGGCGCCTTCGTCCATGAGCTGTTCGCCCATCTTGCGGCCGTCATCGGTGGATTCAAAGTTGCCGACTTCCAATCCCTGGCGGGTGGTGACATCCCAGCCCAGAACCTTGACATCGGTGCCCTTGACTTCGTTGTAGTAGGCAACGCCGAGGGCGAAGCCGTCCATGAACTTGGTGGTGGCGGGGAAGGCGATACCAACATAAGTACCGACCTTGCCGGTCTTGGTCATGCCAGCGGCGAGGTAGCCGTTGAGGAAGGTCGCCTGGTCAATCGCGAAGCCGGAGCCGCGCAGGTTGGGGAAGGCGAGATAGTCGACGTCGATGATGGCGTACTTCTGCTCGGGGTTGGCAGTGGCGGCGGCGGCGGTGGCGTCAGCAAGGAGGAATCCGACGGGGATGATCAGGTCGCAGCCTTCGCTGGCGAAAGCGTTCAGGTTGACTTCGTAGTCAGCCTGCTGCTGCGATTCGAGGTATTTGCCTTCGACATCGCCATATTCGGCAATCGCATCCTGCACGCCTTTCCAAGCGGTGGCGTTGAAGGACTTGTCGTCGATACCGCCGGTGTCAGTCACCTGGCAAACCTTGGTCATTTCGGTGGGAGCTTCAGTGGCAACAGGGGCTTCAGTGGCAGCAGGCGCTTCAGTGGCAGCGGGGGCAACAGGTTCGGGGGCTGGCGCTTCAGTGGCGGGAGCGCCGCAGGCGGCGAGGACCATCGAAGCGACGATCAACAGCGCCATCACAAAATACAGTTTCTTCATTTTTCTTCTCCTGATACTTAATGGTTTCGCGGCGGTCACATGACACACCGCATGACGGGACGTAAGTATAAATCCACTCTTTTCATTGTGCAAGCCTGTGCTTTGTTAAGGTTTAGACAAGGTTACATTCGTCTTAACTTCCCCGCTTTGAAGCGCAGAACGGAGCAAGCCCATCTCGCGGGTGAGATGTTCGGGGAAGGTCTGGTCGAGGGGAATGAATTTGATTTTGGGCGACAGCGGCTCCTGCTGGAGGATTTGCCGAACGGCGGAACTGGCGTCGCCCAAAACGGATGTGACCCCGCCCGGACCTGATTCTGACCCGATGGTTTGAACTCCCGCCTCAGCCGCCGCCTGCAACGCGCCGCGCCCGGTCAAGCCGCCTGCCGCAAAAATCACATCCGCGCCGCGTTTGATTAAACCTTGCGCGGTTTCTGCCCCCCACGCCTCATCGCGGAATAATTTTTCGCGGTCGCCGTCTTCGCGATAGACCACCGATGCTTTGACATTTGTTCCCAGCAATTCGTTTGTAAATGTCACGCCTGCGCGGAAGCCTTCGCAATATCGCCACATTGAGTCGATGCCCGAAGTCTCGCAGACCGCGCCGACAATTTGCGTCTCTGAAATCCGCGCCGCCAGCGCACCGGCGACGAATCCCATCTGGTCTTCGGGGAAGGTGACGGAGACGAGGTTCGGGCGGGATTCGCTTTGGGGTTGATTCACTCCGACGAAGACAGGACCAACTCCGCC
>CAILWD010000046.1 GCA_903837815.1 uncultured Chloroflexota bacterium
CTTGAAGATGGTGTTCTTGTCGTCAAGGAAAATGCCAAGCGGATAAATGTCCGCTTCCATCAAATCCTGAAAGAAATGCGTACCGAAGGATGGCTCGCGCGAAGCGCCAACCGACTCGCCTGCCAGTTCAACCAGGGCATGGGTATTGTAGATGTCGCTGTAGGTGACATGCACACCGAGGTCGGGCGTGGATGTTCCCCAGCGACCAGGTCCGACCGCGATGAAGACTTCATCCTTCAACGCGGCATTGAGGTGACCGATGGTGCGTTCGAGCAAAGTTCTTTCGGCTTGCGTTTCAAGGCTGAAGTATCCCTCCGACGGCACGAACAGAACATATCGAATCTCCCGCACTGCGCCCTGCGGAACCATTGTCTGCGTGGAGAAGATGATATCGTTTTCGTCGAGGTCATGCGGGATTTGAACCTCAGCCCCATCCTGAATATGACTCTGCGGACGACACTGCAAAAGCGTGATTTGCACATCGGGCTGTTCATCGGGGTTGACGATTTCCAAAGCGAACTCTGTGTCCACTGGCGACTTGTAATGCGTTTCCAATAGCTTCAACGCAGCGCGCATGCTTGCCGCAAACGGAATACGGGACAACAAGCCGTCGAATGTGACAACCATCTTTGCGGGATCAGCTAGTCGCGAGCGGATCGGCATAAGGTCGCCGTCTTCGTCCACCTGGGCAATAAACCGCAGCGGCGGGCAATCCGCATCGAGCACAGCGCGGACAGGGATCGTGATAAATGAATTGGATTCGATGTCGATCAAATCCACCTTTTGCTGGGAATATCGTTTGATGGCGCGGACATCCGACGAGGAATGCAGGCGCGGGTGACTGAGCGCGACAAGGCGCGGGTAATCATCGCCGAGCATATCCACGGCGCGGGTGCCAAGCCCAAAGACGAGGCGCACGAAACCATCCTCTTGTTTGATCTGTGGCGACCAGCGGTAAATGTTGCGGCTGAACGCGACTCCCGCCGCATGGGGGAAGTAATACCGTCCCGTCCGCTCGCCTTCCACAAATTGAATCAGGATGCCGATGCGCTCGTCGTAATCTGCAAGTTCCTTGAGATGACGATACATCAGCGCATCGGGATTCAGCACGCTGGCATAGATGGTGGTGATCGCGCTGGTCAACGCGGAATATTTTTCGTCGTGACTGCCCTGGTTGGGAAGGAAGATGCTTTCGTATTTCCCCGCAAACGATGTGCCGAAGTTATCTTCGAGCAAACTCGAAGAGCGGACAATCAAAGGTCGGTCACCCGCCTCCTGTAAAACATGCTCCAGGCTTTCCATAATCTCGGCGGGAAATTGTCCCTGCTGGAAATCGGCACACAAGGCGGGATAATCCGCCCGCATTTCATCATCGGTCTTGTACTTCTGATCGTTCCAATGGATCAGGTCGTTGTAGTTCATAAAATTATAGAACACATCGGAACCGAGATAAAAGGAAACGGGCAGTTTGAATCGCGCGGCAACTTCTGGCGGCGCGGTCTCTTTGATGATGCGCATGGCGAGCAACATGCCTGCCGCCTTGCCGCCGACCTTGCCGCCGCCGATCTTGCGCGCGCGGATTTCCCTCAAGTCTGCCACGGTGAACCACTTGCGGGCGATCTTGATATATTTCAACTGGTCGCTGATCATGGTACGGATCAACACCACTTTCAATTCCTTCAAACGCGCCTCGTATCTTTTCTGCTCCTCGGCTGGCATGGATTCGATCATCTCCGCCTGCTCGAATAACATCTCCTGCGGGGCGAGTTCAGGGTTGAACCAGACGAAATCCGTTTCGGGACTGCCATGCTCCGACAATAACTGGCGGACGAGATTCTCGAATTCCTCGTAGGGCAGGTTGTGTGCGTAGTAAAAATCGGTCAGCGAGTCGCGGATGCGCAGCAGGCGGGTCTCCCAAATATCGGCGGGTTCCTCTTCGAGCGGGTTGTGCAACCCCTCGCGCACCTGGGATTCGATTCCCTTCTTGCGAGTCTCCGCGTCGAGATTTTCCTTCGTGATGATGCCGCGCGCATACAACTCTTTCCTCATTCGCGAGCGGATACGTTTGCTCAAGATGGGATATTGATTGAGGGCGAGAAAAACTCGCAGGACATTGTCAACCGATATTTTGGGTAAATTCATAAGTCACCTTTAACTGGACTCAAAAGTCTCCCGACTTTTAAAATCCAACGACGGGAGTTGTTGGACTCCGTATACAAAAATCCGCCAAACATTCCTGTTCAGCGGACTGGGGTTTGTCAACTTGTTTTCGTCATCCCAGATGCATGGGCATGATGACGTGCAGGAATTTGTCGTCGCCGACTGGCTTGATGACGCCAGGCGCGTTCGCCGCGGACGTTTCCAGCGCCACGTTCGGCGTCTTGACCACTTCCAGAACTTCGCGCAGGAACTTGACATTGAACGCGATCAACACACCGCTGCCGTCCACGGTGGCTTCGACGATGGTTTCGTTGCGTCCCGTCTCTTCGGATGTCGCGGAGATTTCGACTTCGCTCGGCTGCATCTCGCCGCCAGATTGTTTGATGTCGAAACGCGCCACGTTCGAGCCTTCGCGGGCAAAGATTTCCGCCTGCTTGCAGGCTTTGAGCAAAGCCGCAGTTGAAATCAGCGTGCGGGATTTGTAACTGCGAGGGATGATCTGCTGGTAATCGGGGAAGGTTCCGTCGATCAACTGCGAGACGACTTCCACATCCTTCACGCGGAAGAGGACCTGTCCACGATTTTTCGGCACGACCATGTAAATCTGTTCTTCACCGTCAGACGCCACGCGAGCCAGTTCGTTCAAGGCGCGGGCGGGGATGATCACATTAATCGGGCGTGGCGCAGGGTGCGAAAGTTGCGCCTTGCGAACCGAGAGGCGGAAGCCGTCGGCGGCAACCATCGTCACGTTGTCCTTGTCCACATTCATCAGCACGCCCATCAACACGGGGCGGGCTTCATCTGTCGAAGCGGCAAAAGCCACCTGCTGAATCATCTCCTTGAAATCCACCACATTCAACGGGACAGCGCCGTCCATTTCGGGCGTGGGAGACGGGGGGAATTCCTGGGCATCGATGCACTTGATGTCGTTGTTCGATGTACCGCCCCGAACGTGCAGGTTTTGCGTTTTCACATCCAAAGTCAACTGCACCTGGTCGCCCGTCAGCGCGTTGACCAAGTCGGCAAACGTCCGTGCGGGGACGGTGGTGGAACCGTTCTCATCGATCCGCGCCGCGATCCAACAGGTGATGCCCAACTCGAGGTTGGTGGCGGAGAGTCGCAGGCGACCTTCGTCGGTTGCAATCAAAATATTTGATAAAACGGGGAGTGTGCTGCGCGGCGAAACAGCGCGGGAGACAACGCTCAAACCGCGTGCAAGATTTTCTTGAAGGACAGTTACTTTCATAGGTGTTCGCCCTCGATTCCAGTTAAAATTTTTCGAAAGTATATCATGAAGTTAATCCGTGCTGAGCGTAGCCGAAGCACAATTTCTCAAAGCCCTTCGGCTACGCTCAGGGCGAAATTAAAACCCAGTGACCATCGAGACGCCGAGCATCGTCAACATGAACAGCAGTTGCAAGGCGAACAGCGCCGCGAAAACGTAGGCGATGTATGTCCACGCCGAAGCGCCGTTTGCGGCGCGCGAAGCGTGCGGGCGGACTCTCTGCCCCTCAGCCATTGCCTTCGCTGAATCCGCTGCCTGCGCCGAATCATTCATCCACGCGACGCCCGCCAATTCATCCTCGACGATGAGCCTGATTCCGTTGAAGGAGCGAATCCACGCCCCGGCCTTTTCGGGGGTATTCATCGCCAGCGAACCTGACATCACAACCGCGTCGGCTTGCAAATCGGCGGAGATTCCGTCGTTGACGTTCACCACTGTCAGCGGCAATTTGGGAGCACGCTTCGCAAACGTCGCTTTGACTGATTCTGCAAATCCGCTGCCATCATCGAGCACGACCAGTTTGAATTCCTTCTGCTTTTCTTCCAATGTATCGGCGGTTGCCACGCCATCCATCCGCAGGGCGGACAGGTGATAGGTCAACAGCACCACAAACCAGACTAAAACTTGGAGTGAATTGAGCGCAGACTTGGCAACATCGCTCACGCCACCACCCAGCGCGGAGTTGATGAGCGTGAAGATCAAAGTTCCGCCCGAAATCATTCCGCCGATGACGGAGGCAAAGAGCACCAGATACAAATACGTCTTGCGGATGACCGAACGGCGTGCATGGTCACCGACGGAGCCTTCAGCGAGTGCATCCGCCTGAACGGGACGCCAGGTCAGCAACCAGAGTGGAAGTCCAGCCGCGAGAGCGCCTAACGCCGTCGAAAGCGCGGACGCGAATCCGCTGCTGCTGAGATAAGCCCGCGTGAAAAGCAGGTCAATCATCACCGAGACAAGGGAGATGACCGCAAAGAGAGTCGCGGCAAGACCGAGGAAGGAGAGGATGTAAAAATACAATCGCTTCTTGCCAGCGCGGCGCGGAGAGTCTTCGTCAAAGGCAAATTGCTGGTTCAACCAGTTTCCGTAGTAAGCCCAGACGATGGCAAACGGCACGCCGATGGAAATCGGTCCGCCGATGTCTTGAACGAACTCAGCGATTTTCTTGCCTTCGCCAAGCGCCTGCATGAGCAGAAAATAAATCAGGTTGCCGCCAGCCGTCAGGGTGGTGATCACGCCGCCGAGGGAGAGGAGGTAGAGAATGCCGAGGCGCAGGTAAGAATCTTGTTCGGCTGATTCAGTCAAAACGTCCTGCAAAATTTTCCACGAGAAAAACCAGATGGGAGCACCAACCACCAGCAACGCAATCGCATTGACCGCTGTCTCGCGTCCCAATACGCCAAGCACATTTCCAGCGGACAAGGTGAACGCATAATTCAATGCTTGCTGCGCGCCGTAGATCACCATCATCAAGCCGTACAACATCCAGATGAAACGATACAGGCGGCGGATCTCGGCGAAGGACTCTGTTTCGGGAAGCGTGCGCCATTCGTTTTGCAGGGTTCTCCAAAAGTACGCAGCAATCAGCAAGTTGACGATGATGGCGATTAAATTATCCGTCCAGGTCTGCGTGCCGCCGACAATGGAACGAGAAGCATAAAGGTTTGCTGTGGTTAGAAAAGTGCGGTTTATCAGCGCGAGCAGGTTTTGCACGGCGGGAATCAGCGTGCCAAGCAAGATGCCATAGAAGAAAATGGCGCGGATGCCTGCCGTCTTTTCCTCGTCATCCTTTGCGGAGACGCGTTGCGCCCATAGCCAATGGATGAGGAAGATCGGAACGCCCACGAAGATAAGCGCCAACGCTCCTGCCAGCGTGGAAGCATCGTTCGTGATTTTGTCCGCGCTGAAGATGGAACGCAGCAGGTTGATGACGCCCCAGGTCACCACCTCGATGCTGATGATGGCAACGGCGTAAAAGTAAAGTCGTCGAATGGTTTTCATATTAAGTCCTTTCGGAGTCGAAAGTCTCCTGACTTTCGATTTTCCAAAGTCGGGGGACTTTGGAGTCCGAGATGGTTACGGCTTGAACGGTTCCTGATACCAGTCGTAGCCCCAGAAGTTGAAGGGCATGGCGCTCAACTTCCACACGCCGTTTTGTTGGACGAGCAGGGCGCGGTCTTCGCTGGCGTAGCGGCTGGAGAACGGATCATTGACCGAGTAATAAACCGAGAGGGTCACAATCGCCTCGTCGCCGTTGATTTCCGCCGCGCCGACTTCCACGCCCGCGTCGGTGGGATTGACCGACCCGTTGAAGAAGGATTGGCGGAACTGTTCGTAGGTCGGTTTGTTTTCGAGGTCTGCCAGATAACCGTAAGCCTTTTGATAGTCCTTGTTCAGAACGGCAAGCACGTAATTGTGCGCCACGCCTTCGGGAGCGGCGTCGGCGACGTACTCGCTTTGACCATCCCTCCGCATGAAGAACAAAACCAGTGCAAGCAGAATCAACGCGCCAATGCCGATGAGAATCCCAGTTAGAAATTTATCCTGTTTCATAAAGAGCCTCCGAGTTAATATCATTGTAGAAGGTTCAGAAGATAAAAGCAAGCAGGGACGCGCCAAGTGTGCAAGCAACAATGTCAGTGCGGACTGCAAAATCTCCTGATTTTGCTCGAAAGTCGGGAGACTTTCGACTCCACTCCTGACAACCTTCCATCCCAATCACGGTATACTTAACCCATCTTTTTAACAAGGAGATTCCCATGACCGTATCCGCTCCCCGCTGGGATTTGACCAACGTCTATCCCTCGCTTGATTCAAAACAATTCAAAGCCGCCGTCAAGAAATACAAATCCATGCTCGATGAAATGGAGGAGTTTTTCAAGAAAGCCAGCAAGGCTGATTCAAAGACCGACCCGAAGAAATTGGGCAAACTGCTCGGCGAATCGGTTGACCGATTCAACGCCATCTTCGAGTTGTCCAACACCATCCTGCCGTACATCGAGTCCTTCGTCACCACCGACTCGCGCAACAAGGATGCCATGCGCGCCCTCTCACAGTTCGAGCAGATGTCGGTGCAGGCAAGCATCCTCAGCACCAAGTTCCAGGCTTGGGTGGGGAAACTGGGCAAAGCCGCTGTCAAGAAAGCCGCCAAGTTCCATCCGTCGGCAAAATCCCATGAGTTCGCTCTCAACGAAAGCGTCGAACAATCCAAATACATGATGAGCGAAGCCGAGGAAGTCCTCGCCGCTGAGATGACCCTGAGCGGAGGCAACGCCTTCGACAAGTTGCAGGGGACGGTCACCTCGCAGCTTTCCGTGGACTTTGAACTAGACGGCAAAATGCAAAAACTGCCCGCGCCCGCGCTCATCAACCTGCGCTCCCATCCCGACGAGCCAACCCGTCATCGCGGCTACGATGCCGAAAACATCCTCTGGGCTGGCGTTCAGGAAACCCTCGCCGCCTGCATGAATGGCGTCAAAGGCGAAGCCATCACCCTCAACAAAAAGCGCGGACGCGAAGACGGCATCCATGCCGCCATCGACAACTCGCGCATGGACAGGGCAACGCTCAATGCCATGCTCGGCGCGATGAAAGATTCCTTCCCGATGTTCCGCAAGTATTTCAAGCACAAAGCCAAACTGCTCGGCAACCCTTCGGGAAAACTCGCCTGGTGGGATATTTCCGCGCCGATGGGAAAGACTGACAAAGTCTATTCGTGGGATGAAGCCCGCGAGTTCATCGTTGAGAACTTCAACCAGTTCTCGCCCGAGCTTGGGACGTTCGCCCGTCGAGCCTTTGACAACGGGTGGATTGATGCGGAACAACGCGAAGGCAAGCGCGGCGGCGCGTTCTGCATGGGCGTGGCGGGAGTCAAAGAAAGCCGCATTCTCTCAAACTTCGACGGCTCGTTCGATCAGGTCAGCACGCTGGCGCATGAACTCGGTCACGCCTTCCACAACGAGTGCGCCTATCAGGCAGGCAAGACCGAATTACAGCAAGCCACGCCGATGACCCTCGCCGAAACCGCGTCCATCATGTGCGAGACGATTGTGACCCAAGCCGTGCTGAAACAGACCACCGACAAGCAGGAAGTTTTGGCGGTACTCGAAGCGCAAATCAGCGGAGCCGCCGCCGTCATCGTGGATATTTACTCGCGCTACCTGTTCGAGAGCGAAGTCTTCACGCGCCGCGAACAAGCCGAACTCTCCGCCGACGACTTGAACGACATCATGGAACGCGCCCAAAAAGCCACCTACGGCGACGGTCTGGACGAACGCTACTTGCAAAAGTTCATGTGGACTTGGAAGCCACATTACTACTCGCCCAACCTTTCCTTCTACAACTTCCCCTACGCCTTCGGTCTGCTCTTTGCCACAGGCTTGTACGCCGTCTATCAAAAACGCGGCGCAGACTTTGTCCCCGACTACAAAAACCTGCTCGCCTCCACAGGCGAAGAACGCGCCGCAGAACTTGCCGACCGCTTCGGAATCAACATCCGCACCAGGAAGTTCTGGGCAGACAGCCTTGCCATCATCGGCAAGCAGATCGAACGGTATTGTGAATTGTAAAAATCGTAGGGACACAGCGACGCTGTGTCCCTACACCCCACAAAAAACCATGTCAAACAAAATATCCTTTATCGTTACCATCTTTTTACTGGTATTGCTCTCTGCCTGCGCGGCGCAAACCCCGCAAATTCCGCAAACCGAGGACGCCGTTCCGCGTGTGACGGTGGAAGAAGCGAAGTCCGCGCTGGACAGCGGGAAAGCCGTTCTTGTGGATGTGCGCAGTGTCGAAGCCTACGCAGAGAGTCATGCGGTTGGCGCAATTTCCATTCCGCTTTCCCAGTTCGAGGTCAATATCGAAAAACTGTCCCTCGATAAAG
>CAILWD010000047.1 GCA_903837815.1 uncultured Chloroflexota bacterium
GATATCCTCAAGAAGATCTACTTCGTGGACGATATGGAACTCACGCCGCTTGCCACCGCCTACACCCGCGCCCGCGGCGTGGACAGGATGTCATCGTTCGGTGATTTCATTGCGTTATCAGATACAGTAGATATTGCAACAGCCAAACTGATCTCTCGCGAAGTATCCGATGGCGTGATCGCACCTGCATACGAACCCGAAGCGTTGGAGATTTTGAAGAAAAAGAAACAAGGCAAATATGCCGTGGTGCAAATTGACCCTGCTTACGAACCGCAGTTGACCGAGACTCGCCAGGTCTTCGGCGTGAGCATGGAGCAACGTCGCAATGATCGTATTGTGACCCGTGATGATTTTGCCAATATCGTGACGAAGAAAAAAGACCTGCCCGAGTCTGCGGTGCGCGATATGTTCATTGCTTGGATCACGCTCAAGTTCACGCAATCCAATTCCGTGTGTTATGTGACCGATGGGCAGACCATCGGCGTCGGCGCGGGACAGCAATCGCGGGTTCATTGTGCGCGTCTCGCTGGCTCCAAAGCGGACTTGTGGCGATTGCGCCAACATCCATCCGTGCTCGCGCTTCCGTTCAAAGATGGTGTCAAACGCCCCGACCGAGACAACGCCATTGACCAGTTCCTGCAACCCGATGTCACCGAAGAAGAGAAAAAGAATTGGGTGAATGTCTTCACTGAAATTCCAAAACAACTGACCACCGAAGAATGCCGCGCATGGCTTGACGGTCTCACCGACGTCACGCTCGGCTCAGACGCCTTCTTCCCCTTCCGCGACTCGATCGACCGCGCCGCCAAGAGCGGAGTGAAATTCGTCCTGCAACCTGGCGGCTCCAACCGCGACGAAGATGTCATCGCCGCCTGCGATGAGTATGGCATGACCATGGTCTTCTCAGGGCTACGCCTATTCCATCACTAGGAAATGCAGAATGATGAATGCAGAAATCAGAATATTCTGCATTCATCATTCCAACTTCTACATTTATGAAACGTCTCGTCGTCCTCATCTCTGGCAATGGCTCCAATCTACAAGCCATTCTCGACGCCTGTGCATCAGGTGAACTTCCTGCTTCTGTAGTTTGCGTCATCTCCAACAAAGCGGACGCCTACGGACTCATCCGCGCCAAAAATGCAGGAGTCGAAGCCGTTCACTTCGCAAAACTCGCAACCGAGACACGCCAAGAATACGACCAACGACTAGCTGACTATGTGACCACCAAACAACCCGACTACATCGTCCTCGCTGGCTGGATGCGGATTCTTTCCTCTTCCTTTCTTTCGTCTTTCCCGAACAAAGTCATCAACCTCCACCCTGCCCTGCCCGACACATTCCCAGGCACCCATGCCATCGAACGCGCCTTCGAAGCCTACCAACGCGGCGAGATCGACCACACTGGAGTCATGGTTCACCTCGTCCCCGATGAAGGCGTGGACAATGGTCCCGTGCTGGCAACGGAAATTATTCCCATCTACAAGGACGATACTCTCGAATCACTTGAAACCCGTGTCCACCAAACAGAACACTCACTCCTTGTAAAAACAATAAAGTCGTTACTCAATAAATCCGTTTCCCCATCCGTTTATCCGCTTCACTAATCCGCTTTTAAAAGGGACCTATCTTATGCCTACTGCCATTCTCTCCGTCCACAACAAAACTGGACTCGTCGAATTCGCTCAGGGACTCGCCTCCCTCGGCTGGACTCTGCTCGCCTCTGGCGGGACAGCCAAACTGCTGCGCGACAACAACATCCCCGTCACCGAAGTCGCGGATTACACCAAGTCACCCGAAATCCTTGGCGGACGGGTCAAGACTCTCCACCCCGCCATCCACGGCGGACTCCTTGCCCGCCCCACGGATGAAGACCATCAACAGCTCCTCAACCTCGGCTGGGATTACATTGACCTCGTCGCGGTCAATCTCTACCCCTTCGAAGAGACCATCGCCAAACCGAATGTGACTTATGCTGACGCCATCGAAAACATCGACATCGGCGGCGTGACCCTCATCCGCGCCGCGGCGAAGAATCACGAACGTGTTACCCTTGTCTGTGACCCAGCCGATTACAATGCTGTTCTAGATGAAATCCGCTCTGGTGGCATCTCCGCTCAAACCCGCACCCAACTCGCCATCAAAGGCTTTGCTTCCACTGCGCATTACGATACCGCCATCCACGCCTACTTGAATAAATAAAGTTAATTTTCAAGCGTAAGGGCGACCCGTCCTGCAAAATCAGAATCCTTTGATTAGCAGCGGCGGGTCGCCCCTACATTACAACCAAGGAGATAAATAATGAACGAAGAACTTTTTGACCGCTTTGATTCCCTCACTTTCGACGACGTGCTCATTGTCCCTGGCTACACCGAAGTCTTGCCCAACGAAACGGACGTGCGCGTCCAACTCACGCCGAACATTCAACTCAACGTCCCGATCCTCTCTGCCGCCATGGACACTGTCACCGAAGCACGGTTGGCAATTGCTCTGGCGCGAGAAGGCGGTATGGGCATCATCCACCGCAACATGCCGCCCGAAGCCCAAGCCGCCGAAGTGGAGAAGGTCAAGCGTTCGCAGTCAGGCATGATCGTCGAACCCATCAGCTTGCAACCCGATGCGCCGCTCAGCAAAGCCGAAGAGATCATGTCCACCTATCACATCAGCGGCGTGCCCGTGACGGATGACAAAGGTAAACTCGTCGGCATCCTCACCAATCGTGACATCCGTTTTGTTGAACCCTCTGATTACAACTTGCCCGTCAGTCAGTTCATGACCAGCGGAGAAAAACTTGTCACCGCCAAAGTAGGTATCTCTGCCAAAGATGCGCAAGACATTCTACAAAAATATCGCATCGAAAAACTTCCACTTGTCGATGAACATGGCATCCTCAAGGGCTTGCTCACCGTCAAGGATATTCAAAAAGCGCGCGACTATCCCAACGCCTCCACCGATTCCAAAGGTCGCCTACTAGTCGGTGCAGCGGTCGGCGTGGGCAAGGATGTCGAAACTCGTGTGGACTTAATGCTCAAAGCAGGCGTGGACGTGGTCACCATCGACACCGCGCACGGACATTCCAAAGGTGTGCTCGAAGCCATTCGCCGCATCAAAGGCGCATGGAAAGACCTGCCTGTCTTCGCGGGTAACGTGGTCACAGCCGAAGGC
>CAILWD010000048.1 GCA_903837815.1 uncultured Chloroflexota bacterium
GGGGGCGCTACACCTTACATGGAAATGCGCTCCGCAAAATTACTGTAAATTCCAATTAAAGGTTTCACGCGAGATGCGCGCAAGGAGCAGGAAGTTATGCCCACCATTGTCCGTAAATCAAATACAGCGTTGATGGAAACCCGCCGCGAGGTGGTTCACGCAGTCAGTTGGCAGGTGCGGGCCAGCGTCTGGAGTCCGCCCACAGACGTGTACGAAACTGAGCAGGCGTATGTGACACGGGTGGAGATTGCCGGGATGCGCGAAGAAGATTTCGAGGTATTGGTCGAGAATCATACCCTCATCATCTCAGGCACACGCCCCGACTATGAAAGACGCGCATACCAGCAAATGGAAATACGGTTCGGGAAATTTTCCACGGCAGTCCACCTGCCCGGCCCGGTCAATATGGATCAGGCGCGCGCCGAATACAAAGACGGCTTTTTGACCGTCACCATCCCCAAGGCAACACCAAACCAAGTCAAGGTCAAATAAACCCATGCCCGCTGAACGTTGGCAAACTGGAATTCACCAATTCATTCAAACCTTTGGAGAAACCGATGAAGACCTGTTGAAAATGGTCATGTCATCGGTCTTTTCCCATTCTCAAAATAATAACGACCCTGCCGCAGCGGAAAACGGAGACAAACCCGAGGGGCAAAAATTCCCCGCTGTACTGCCCATCCTGCCATTGCGCGGCGTGGTCGTTTATCCCAACACAGCCGTCCCATTAACGGTGGGGCAAACCCGCTCCATCAAATTGGTGGACGACGTAGTCGGCGGGGACAAACTCGTTGGCTTGGTCGCCGCACTCGACCCGGAAAAGGAAACGCCAGGCCCCAACGAACTCTACCGGGTCGGCACCATCGCCACCGTCCATCGCCTGCTGCGCGCGCCCGACGGAACAGTCCGCCTGCTGGTGCAGGGCATGGAGCGTTTTCGGCTCGGCGAATTCGTCGAAGAGGAACCCTACCTCAAAGCGCACATCCATCTTGACCCCGAAATTCAGGAAGACAACCTCGAAACCAGCGCGCTGGCAAGAAACGCCCGCGACCAGTTCCAGCAAATCACGCAGATGATCCCCTCCTTCCCGGAAGATTTGGCGAGTTCCATTACCTCGCTCGAAGACCCGCTGCAAACTGCCTATACCATTGCCAACTTCCAGCGCATCGACTTAAAAGACGCCCAGGAAATTCTGGAAATCGACTCGGTATACGAGAAGTTGAAGAAACTCATCGGCTTGCTGGTGCGCGAGGCGGAAGTATTGCAAATTGGGCAGAAGATTCAAAACGAGGCGCGGGGCGAGATTGAAAAGGTTCAGCGCGAATATTTCCTGCGCGAGCAGATGAAAGCCATCCAGCGCGAACTGGGCGACAAGGACGAGCAGGCGGTTGAGACCGAGGAATTTCGCAAGAAGATCGAAGAAGCGAAGATGCCCGAAGAGGCGCACAAGCAAGCCAAACGTGAGTTGGAGCGCCTTTCACGCCTGCCCACAGCAGCAGCGGAATACGGCGTCATCCGCACCTACCTCGACTGGCTGGTCACGCTCCCCTGGTCAAACGCTACGCAAGACAACCTCGACATCGGACACGCCCGCGAAATTTTGAACAAAGACCACTACGGGCTGGAGGACGTGAAAGACCGCATCCTCGAATTTCTCGCCATCCGCAAGCTGCGGCTTGACCGCAAAGACGAAGAAAAGAAACCCGCCGAAGACTTGATCCGCCGCGAACGTGAAGGCGTGATCCTGTGCTTCGTGGGGCCGCCCGGCGTCGGCAAGACCTCGCTCGGACAATCGATTGCGCGGGCGATGGAACGCAAGTTTATCCGCGCCTCGCTCGGCGGCGTGCGCGATGAAGCCGAAATTCGCGGACATCGCCGCACCTACATCGGCTCAATGCCGGGGCGGATTCTGCAATCGCTACGGCGGGTCGATTCCAAGAACCCGGTCTTCATGCTCGACGAAGTGGACAAACTGACCTACGACTTCCACGGCGACCCGGCATCCGCCCTGCTCGAAGTGCTCGACCCTGAACAGAATGCGGAGTTCCGCGATAACTACCTCGAAGTTGCCTACGACCTCTCGCAGGTATTCTTCATCACCACCGCCAACACGCTGGAGACGATTCCGCGCCCGCTGCTTGACCGCATGGAAATCATCTTCCTTTCGGGCTACACCGAAAACGAAAAACTTGCCATCGCGCGCGGCTATCTCATTCCACGTCAGATTCGCGAAAACAGCCTGCGCGAAAACGAAATCACTTTCAACGATGATGCGCTAAAGATGATGATTCGCCAGTACACCCGCGAGGCGGGAGTCCGCAATTTGGAGCGCAAGATCGGCGCGGTGTGCCGCAAGGTGGGCACACGCATCGCGGAAGGCAAACTCGAAAAGGCAGACATCACTACTGAATTGCTGGAGGAATATCTCGACCACCCAATCTTCTTCGGGCCTGAGGAACTCAACAAGCGCACCTCCATCCCCGGCGTGGTTCCCGGACTGGCGTGGACTTCCTTCGGCGGCGACATTCTCTTCATCGAAGCCACCGCCATGCCCGGCGGACGCGGCTTCCAGATGACCGGCTCCATCGGCAACGTGATGCAGGAATCGGCACGCGCCGCGCTGTCTTATGTGCGATCGCGTTCAGCTTCATTCCACATCGCAGACGAGTTTTTCAACAAGTTCGACATCCACATGCACATCCCCGCCGGGGCGCAGCCCAAAGATGGGCCTTCCGCTGGGGTGACAATGGCAACCTCGCTGGTGTCACTCATCTCCGGGCGCAAGGTCAAACCGCAGATTGGCATGACCGGCGAAATCAGCCTGAGGGGTCAGGTGTTGGCAATTGGCGGCGTCAAAGAAAAGGTGCTGGCGGCGCATCGCAACGGGCTGACTACAGTCATCCTGCCGAAACGCAACGAGCAGGATTTGGACGACGTGCCGGAAGAAATCCGCAACTCGATGAAATTCATCTTCGCCGAGACAGTGGAGGATGTGATCAACGCCGCGCTCGAAAAGGCAAAGCCCGAGAAAAAGAAGCCAGGAAAACAACAGCCCGCAAAAAAACCACTCGCAAAAACCGCCGCGAAAAAAACCATCAAAACGAAAGCAAAGAAAAATGCCAAATCCAAAAGTTCTGCTCGCTGAAGACGATATAACCATGGTGTCGCTGTTGACCACCCTGCTGAAAATGGAAGGCTTCAGCGTTATAGCGTTGCAGGCAGACGAAAACATCCCCGCCGCCGTGCGCAGGGAAAGCCCCGATATTCTTCTGATGGACGTGCATCTCCTTCACCAAAGCGGACTGGACATTTTGGAGGAATTGCGCAAATCAGAAGATACGCGCCAGACACGCGTGGTGATGTCTTCAGGGGCAAACGTAAGAGATGAGTGCGTCAAACGCGGCGCAAACGGATTTTTGATGAAACCCTACATGCCCGACGAACTCATCACCATCCTAAAGCAAACCCTCAAATCCTCGTAAACGAAACGTCCCGAAGGCTTTTTGCCCTTCGGGACGCTCACCCACCACACATGCATATCCGCGAATTTCATTTTCCAGACGACTACCCGCCCACGCTGAGACTCTGGCAGAGCATCGAAACAGGAGTCAAAGTGGGGCGCTCCGACTCACCCGAAGAAATTGAAAAAAAAATCCAGCGCGACCCCGACTTGTTCCTGCTGGCCGAATCCGACGGCGAAATCATCGGCACGGTGATCGGCGGTTACGACGGGCGGCGCGGAATGGTCTACCATCTTGCTGTGCGTCAGGATTTCCGCAAACAGGGGGTGGGCGACATGTTGCTCAACGAAGTCGAAAAAAGATTGCAAGCCAAAGGCTGCGTCAAGTGTTACCTGCTGGTCTTTGCCGATAACGAGCGCGCAATCCAATTCTATGAAAATCGCGGCTGGGTGGACATGAAAGAAGATAAGGTCTTCGGAAAGGAGTTCCTGTGAGCCTGCGATTTGGGATTCTGACCCTCTCTGACCGCTCAGCAAAAGGGGAACGGGCAGACGCTTCGGGCCCTGCACTCGCAGATTTGATTCGCGCCCAGGGCTGGTCGGTGGCCAAACAGTCGATTCTCCCCGACGATGAATCTGCCATCTGCACCGCGCTCACCGCGTGGGCTGACATCGACGAAGTGGATGTGATTCTCACCACCGGCGGTACAGGCTTCGCCCCACGTGATGTAACCCCCGAAGCCACTCGAAAAGTGATCGAACGTGAAGCGCCCGGCCTCGCCGAGGCCATGCGCGCCGAAAGTTTGAAGAAGACGCCGCACGCCATGCTTTCCCGCGCCATGGCTGGCATCCGCGGGCGGACATTGATCATCAACCTGCCGGGCAGTCCCAAGGGGGCCGTGGAGAATTTGCAGACCATTCTGCCCGTCCTCTCCCATGCCGTACAACTGCTGACAGACGACCCGGCTTCGGAGAAGTCACATTAGCAACCTAGCCACGACTCGCCACTCATTGGTATAATCCGCCCGCTCCAGAAAAAACCACACACAAGGAAAGTGCAAGCATGATAGATGTAAATGAACTTCGCAAAGGCGTCACCTTCGAACTGGACGGCAATCTGCTCAAGGTGCTGGACTACAGCCACAACAAGACCGGGCGCGGCAACGCCAACATCAAGATTAAAGCCCGCAATCTATTGACCGGCGCCACCATCGAGCGCACCTTCAACTCCGGGCTATCGGTACAGGATGTCAGCCTCGACTTCGCCAACGTCTCCTACCTCTACAACGACGGCGACCTGTACTATTTTATGGACAACGTGACCTTCGAACAACCCGGCATCAAGAAAGAATCCCTGGGCGAGAGCGCAAAATTCCTCAAGGAAGGCATGGAAGTCAAACTCACCTTTTACAAGGGCGAAGCCATTGACATCGAAATGCCCACCTCTGTGGATTTGAAAGTCGTCGAAGCCGACATGGCAATCCGCGGCGACACCGCGACAGGCGTTACCAAGAAAGTTACCACCGAGACCGGCATTCAGGTGCAGTGTCCCAACTTTGTCGTCGTCGGTGACACCATCCGCGTGGATACCCGCACGGGCGAATACATTACACGGGTTTAGTACACAAGCGGACAGGCAGGCACGTACACAATCCTGTTTACTTGCCTGCCTTTTTACCTTCCCATCCCATGAGAACCCCCGCAGGACGCGAATGTCCATACTTTCACGGCGACTATTACCGTGGTCGCAACGTGGAGGAATGCCGTCTGCTGAAAGCCAGCGGACAGGGCTGGTCGAGTGATCTTTGCAAAACCTGCCCTGTGCCCTATATTGCCCGCGCCAACTCCTGCAAACACATGCAATTGAAGGCAACGGTCAGCCGCTCTGCCCTTGCGTTTTTCCAGCGCCGCGTGCAAGTCAGCGCATATTGCGAAAAGACTCAACGCGCGGTGGCCGAACCGCACGTGGGTTGCGGGGAATGCCACGAACTGCCTTTCACTTTTGAAGTAAAAGAATAACCGAGACTCCGGGGGAGTCCAATCTATGACACTAACGTTATTGCTCGACCTAGACGACACCCTGATCAACACCAATATTGATTCCTTCATCCCCGCCTACTTTCAAGCCCTGTCGCGGGAACTCGCTCCGCACGTCGCCCCCGATCTGATGCTCCGCGCACTGATGGCTGGCACAAAACGGATGATGGAAAGCGAAGATTTTTCACAGACCCTCGAAGAGGTCTTCAACGCGACC
>CAILWD010000049.1 GCA_903837815.1 uncultured Chloroflexota bacterium
CGGTCAGCTGGGCCACGATCTCCAGGTTGGTGTACATCTCCTCGAGCGTGGTCGGATTCTTCAAGTAGTACACGGTCAGGCCGAGGTCTTCCAATTGCTTGACCAGATCCGGTGAGTTGATCTCAGCGGCGAGCACCAGGTCCGGGTTGAGCGATACGATCGTTTCCGCGCTGTATTCACCCATCGAACCGCCCACGCTCGGCAGGGACTTGGCTTCCTCCGGGTAGTCGGAAAATTCATCGCGGCCGATGGTCTGTTCCCCGGCGCCGACCGCAAAGAGGATCTCGGTGTTGGAAGGCGCAAGCGAAACCACGCGCGCGGCGGGTCCTCTCATGGATACGGACCGGCCTAGGCCGTCGATCAGGGTGATCGCAGCGGCAGCGGGTTCATTGACTGCGGCGGGAGCGGGGGCGCAGGCGGTCACGGCCAGCGCAAGAAGCAGGGTGAAAAGGAATACTTTACGAAACATTTTTTCTCCGAAATTATAGGTTGGTCGTTCAATACAGGAATCAAAATCCCCAGCCGATGACTGGGGAGGTTGGAGAGGCAATCCGTTCAAGCCGTCCTCCACCTCCTTTCCACGAGAGAGTGTTGGAAACGACCAGAGCGGGCGACCTGACTCATTAGTTGTTAGCCGTTGGGCTGATTGCTAAATGCTAATTTACAGTTGCGGGACAGTGTCGGAGTTTCACCGACTTCGCCGCTTTTGGTCGTATTGAGTTGTGAAGGCGATTGTATGGCAGGCGGGGGAGGGCGTCAAGTGACTTCCGTCTGTGATTTTTGCATTCGAATGCAGGCCGTTTTAATTGTGGCGAGCCAACCCCGAAATATCAGAGTGTGAAATGGGTACAGCAAATACCAGTGCAAAAATCCAGGGAGTCCGCGAGGGGCAAAGAAAACGGTTTGACTCAGGCAGGTCGAATCCGCATTTTGGTTGACGCACCACTCGAGCCGCTTTTCCCCGCCGAATTGATTCTCCACGCAGACAAGGACACGCTCGTTTTCCTCACTGACTTCCGCCAGCCAGTTCATCCTTTTGGAGAATTCCACGATTGACTGAAAGACCCGTTCCACAGGCAGGTTGAATTGAACTTTACGATGATAAATGAAGAAGCCTTCATGCTTGATCGTTTTGACTGACTGCCCATCATCATCCCAGATGCGTTCGATGTGGAGAGGCGAAAGGTCGGCAAGTGCCGAATGCGTAGCTTCGTCGAAGCTGACCAGTTTCACTTCGGGGAAGACTTGCAAGACTTCGGGATGTTTGACCACGCTGTCGGCGGAGAGTCCGCCGATGAGGGCATGAGCAATCGGGCGCGGGACGGGGGTCATCAAGCCGACGCCGAGAGCCATCAGCCAGAGCGGAACGTAGGGCAGGAGAATCATGCTGCGGCGGAGTCCGCGGGCGTGGGCATATTTCAGCATCAGGTCTTTGTAGTAGAAAATCCCCGGTCCGCCAATCTCGAAGACTCCGCCGCGCCCGTTGGGGTTGACCAGCGCGGCGAGCAGGTAATCGATCACGTTTTGGACGGCAATCGGTTGGGACTTGTTGTTCAGCCAGGTCGGTCCCGGCACAATGGGACACAACTCGGTCATAAAGCGAATCATCTCGAAGGAGATGCTGCCCGAACCCGCAATGACCCCGGCGCGAAACTCGGTGACCGGGACTTTGCCCTGCCGCAACACCTGCCCGGTCTCGATGCGTGAGCGCATGTGCGGGGCGATGTGCTGTTCGGGGTCGGCCAGCCCGCCGAGGTAGATGATGTGACCGACGCCCGCTCCTTCCGCCACCTGCGCGAAGTTGTGCGCGCCTTCCAGTTCGCGTTCGGTGTAGCCGCGTCCGCTGGACATGTTGTGGATGAGATAGTAAGCCGTGTCCACGCCTTGCAACGCGGACACAAGACTCGGCGGATTCATTACGTCGCCGGGGACGACCTCCACATGACGGAACCAACTGCGACGTTGGAGTCGGCTTGGGTCACGTGCCAGCGCGCGGACACGATAGTTTTCGTTCAACAATCGGGGGATAAGTCTGCTTGCAATGTAGCCTGTGGCACCGGTAACAAGAATGAGAGGTCGCATGGTTCACCAATAAGATAAAAGCGATTCACCGCGAAGAGCGCTACACCTGCCCTGGCGGGCGGTGCCAGGGAGAACGCGAAGATTTAAAAATTTTTCTTTGCGCCCTTTGCGTGCTTTGCGGTTAATAAGCATGACCCAGGACTCGCGCGCGGGAAGCCAGGCGCTTGGTGAGCCCGTCGAAGATGAATTTGTGGAAGGGCCACATCGAATACCAGTAGACATAGCCCGGCAGGCCGAACGGCTCGAAGTAGGCGCAAACCGTGAAGAGGGTTTTGCCATCCGCCTGAGGTTCGGAGATGAACTCCAGCCAGGCCTTGCCCGGCACCTTCATCTCGGCGCGCAGGCGCATGGTGCGGTCCTTCTCGACCAGTTCCACGCGCCAGAAGTCAAGCGACTCGCCGATGCGGATTTCGTCGGGGTGCCGCCGCCCACGCCGCAAGCCCACGCCGCCGATGGCTTTGTCCATCCAGCCGCGCAACGCCCATGCCCAGTCCATGTACATCCAGCCGCGCGCGCCGCCAATGCCGGTGTAGGCGCGGAAGACCGTCTCGGCGGGCAGGTCGAGCAGCACACTGCGCCGTTCGACGAACATCCCATCTTCGACCGAGAATACATACGGCTTGACGTCGCCCTGCGCCACGACCAGCGCATCCATCCAACTGGTCTCCACGTTGTCGCGCTGGATCTTGTTCATCGCAAAGTGGACGGCGGTTGGAAAGTCGAGCGGTTTGACCTGCGGAAAAAGCCTGCGCGCCGTTTCATCGCGGACGATCAGATTCTCGCGCAAGCCTTCGATCAGCGGGGCGACCACCCGCCAGTGGATCGGCGTGACCATGTGAACCCAATACGCCGACAGCCTCGACGCGTAGAACGGGGTCCGCACCAGGCGGCGTTTGAGTCCGCGCTCTTTGGCGTAGTCGAGCAGCATTTGGGCGTAGGTCAGGCGGGTTGCGCCGCCGATCTCGATCACACGTCCCACGCTCTCGGGGGAGTCAAGCGCAGCGATCAGATACGAGAGGACGTCGCGGATGGCAATCGGCTGGGCTTCGGAATAGAACCACGCGGGACAAACCAGAATCGGCTCGCGTTCGGTCAGGTAGCGAATCATCTCGAAGAGCGCCGAGCCTGAGCCGACGATCATGCCCGCGCGGAACTCCGTCACGGGGACGGGACTGTAGCGCAGCATGTAGCCGGTCTCGTGGCGCGCCCGCAGGTAGGGAGATAAATCCGCAGCCGGATCGACCAGCTCACCGAGGTAGATGATGCGCTCGATGCCAGCCCTCTCTGCGGCGGACGCAAAATTCCGTGCCACAGCCAGATCGCGTTCGGCATTATCCCGTCCGCCCTGCTTGCCGTGAATCAGATAATAAGCGACCGAGACGCCCTGCATGGCATCTGTCACCGCGGACTCGTCGAGCGCATCGGCCGCCACAACCTCCACGCGCCCCAGCCACGGACGTCCCTGCAAACGCGCGGGGTCGCGTACCAGGCAGCGCACGCGGCAGCCCGTATCGAGCAGCCGCGAAACGAGGCGTCCGCCCACGTAGCCGGTCGCGCCGGTGACGAGGATGAGTTTGGATTGCGTCATGTGGCGATTATAACTTGCAGGTGGAGAGAAGGGGCCAGTGGGAACGATTTTCCCGGGTGGCTTCTTAAATGGTAAGATAAGCGGCATGATTGATATCTCAAACACGCGCTTTGCCTTTTTGGATGTCGAGACGACAGGGCTTTCCACCTGGTTTGGGGATAGGATTTGCCAGATTGCCATCATCCTGACCGAAGGCAGGCGGGTCAAATCCACCCTCGATCTGCCCATCAACCCTGAGCGGGAACTTTCCCCGTCGGCGGCTTACATCAACAAGTTGGATGAGCCCCGGCTGGCGGCTGCTCCGCTTTTTGCCGAAGTCGCTCGCCAACTCGAAGCGGCATTGAAAGACACGATCATCGTCTGTCATAACGCCAAATTCGACCTGCAATTTCTCGACAATGAATACCGCAAACTGGGTCAGACGGTCGAGTATCCCAATCTGATCGACACCATGCTCCTTGCCCGCGATTATTTCGACCTGCCTTCGTATGGTTTGAATTATCTGGCCGAGGCGTTCAACGTTTCGTCCAAAGCGCAAGCCTCCCGCGCCCAAACAGACGCGCTGACTTTGAAAAATTTTTTCTTTGCCATGATGGACGCGCTCAAGCCCAACGGCAAGCCGCTGGAGGATTACATTGGCATCTATAATTCCCCGGCCTGGCCACAGGAAGGCGTGTACCTGCCAACCGAACTGAGCGAAGCCATCCACAGCGGGCGCAGGCTTTTTATCAAATACATGAATAAAAGCGGGGAGATTTCGGAACGCTGGATCACTCCCAAGGGGGTCATCGGGCTGGCAGATTATATTTACCTGCAAGCCTTTTGTCACACCCGCAATGCCGAGCGGACTTTCCGCCTGGACCGCATCATCAAGGTGGCAGTGGAGGCCGGAAGGGATTAGAAGGGCATGATTTACTTTACCGCAGATACTCACTTTGGACACGAAAGGACCAGGGCGCTCCACAAACGTCCGTTCAACAGCGTGGAAGAAATGAATGCAGCGCTGATCCGAAACTGGAACGACGTTGTGGGAATCAAGGATGTGATTTACCACCTTGGTGATTTTGGGGTCGCGGATCCGCAAATCCTCCGGCAGTTGAAGGGTGAGATGTATTTCCTGCCATCGCAGGATTACGACGACCAGACTGTCATCGATTTGCTGTCGCAGAGGGCAAGGATCATCCAACCCAACACCGTGATCGTGGAGGAGGGATATGCATTGCAGCTCGTCCATGAACCATTGACGGCGGCGGCGGGTGATCACTTCTATTTATTTGGACACATTCACCGCCTCCAGATGGTCAAGCGAAACGGTTTGTGCGTGTCGTCCGATGCTCATTTCTTCAATCCAATTTCTTTGGAGACGGTGCTGTACTACAGGAAGGCAATCAACGAATATTACGACGGAAATGTCTTTCTCGAACGGTTGGGGAACGGGGAGTCGCGAATGGGTTAAAGCGCCCTCAAGAGGAGGAAGGGGCCGCGGATTCGAAGGCTTGCTGATTGGGTGCAAAGCGGGAGGAGATAGCGCTTGCCATTTGTGGTCGATCAGAAAAGACTCGACCATAAGGGGCAGATAATCCTGTTGGGAAAGTGTGATAAGCCCCTGGTCTTGTGATTTTAACGAATACATGGTGATCTCCTTTGTCTAGAGACCACCATGTATAGGAAGAGTGTTTCACTAGGAAACAGTGTGCCGAGGGGGAGATTTGGACTCCCGACCAAGGGCTTATGAGTCCCCTGCTCTACCACTGAGCTACCTCGGCTTGGGGGTGAGC